>CBFGOM010000116.1:0-20720 GCA_965650385.1 uncultured Oscillatoriaceae bacterium | reverse complement strand
GGTCGGGTCTCATCCTTACATTATATCTGCTACAACTGATTTAGGACTGCTATAGTCACGGATTGCCACACTCAAGGAGATCAACTGAGTTGGAGACTACTACTTAAACCTCCCATCGCCGCCCAATTTTGATAAAATTCTGGTAAAAGCAAACATCCTAAAGATTATGCAAAAAAAAGCTTCGCTGAGTTGGGAAAGAGATGGATTGAAATCACGAAGATTTATCGCGATACTCTTGATATTGGGAATTTTTTTTCGATTTACCAACCTGGACAATAAAGTCTATTGGGAAGATGAAACTTACTCTTCATTAAGAATTGCTGGCTATACTGCAGAAAATGTGATTCAGGACCTTTACAACGGCCAAGAAATAGGAATTTCTGATTTACAAAACTACCAATATCCTTCGGTCGAGAAAAGATTGCCGGATACGGTGAAAGCATTAGCAGGAAATCCAGAACATTCACCGCTCTACTACTTAATTGCTAGATTTTTTATAGATAATTTTGGCTATTCAGTTACTTTAATGAGAGGTTTAGCTGCCACAATTAGTTTATTAGCCTTTCCTTGCGTATATTGGCTATGTTTAGAATTATTTGAATCTTCTCTAACTGCCTGGATTGCTCTTGCCATCATTTCTGTTTCTCCCTTCCAAATTTTGTATGCGCAGGAGGCGCGACAGTACAGTTTATTTATCTTCACTATTTTCCTCGCTAGTGCCTCTGTCCTGAGAGCTATCCGACGTAACACCAAGCTTGATTGGGGACTTTATGGAGTGACAGTCGCAGTTGGTATTTATTCTCATCTCCTATTTGCATTGGTTGTCGTTAGTCATGGGATCTATGTTGCCATCATGGAAAGATTTCGCTTGACTAAACGAGTTGCTGCTTTCTTTCTCGCTTCTGTCATGGGAGTTGTCGCTTTTTTACCCTGGCTTCTCGTCGTTGTTTCTAACTACCAGAAACTTGATAAAGCTACATCCTGGACATCTCAACCCCTTTCGTTAGTTTCTTTATTAATCAGTTGGATTGGAAATTTAAGCCGCCTTTTTTTAGATCTAAATGTGGGTTCGGAAGCTTCTTTAGGTCAATTAGTGCCTTTGGTATTGCCTATGTTGCTCATTTTAGCACTTATTGGCTACTCGTTTTATTTTTTATGGCGCACGACTCCTCAGCGAGTGTGGCTTTTTATTTTTAGCTTAATAGGAGTTACCGCTCTGTTTTTAATTGTCCCCGATATTTTATCCGGTGGACAGCGTTCAACGGTCCCCCGATATTTGATTACTTGCTATCTGGGCATTGAATTAGCTGTCGCGTATCTATTTGAGGCTAAAATTAACTCCCTAGGGGTAAAAAAAGTCCTTCACCAGAAGATGTGGCAAATTGGTTTAATTCTTCTACTATCTGGCGGAGTTTTATCTGCAGTAGTGTCCTCTCAATCAATAGTATGGTGGAACAAAGGATCTGAAGCAGCATCCTATCCCAATTTAGTCGAAGTCATAAACCGCACTCCAAAGCCTTTAGTGATTAGTGACGATCGCGCAGTCGGTCGTCTGCTGTCTTTAAGTTATCTTTTAGATGAAAAAGTTCGATTTCAATTAGTTGAGAAAGGGCAATATGAGAGAGTTCCTACAGGTTACAGCCATGTATTTTTATACAATCCTTCTGCTAAATTGCGCGCGCGCTTAAAGCAAGAACAGAACTATCAGATTAATCCAGTTAAAGAACTGGGTAAGTTTCAAGAAAAGCTTTGGAGCGTTGAAAAAAATGGATAAATTTAACAAGTCTCAGCATAGGATGGGTTGAAGATGATAGCTAAGCATTGCTGTAAATTTATGACCCAGGGTATCGAGCCTTAGTCATAGTGTTAAAGTAGAGACACCTAGCATACTGGATACAAAAATACTGGTTACGGAGTGACTCCCCCAGATTTTTTGTGCCTGAGTCTAACTCATGATTTTTCAGGTTAGCATCTGGGTTGTTCTTTACATTCATCGGTAAAAATTAGGTGAAAATAATGGAAAGTCAAATCAATGGTTAAGCGAGTCATCCTGTTAACAAATTTCATTGCTCCCTATCGGTTACCCCTGTACAAAGCAATCGCCGCACGAGTTCCCGAATTCAAGGTATTAATTTCGACTCCAATGGAACCGAACCGTCCTTGGACGCCTAATTGGGAAGGCTTGAACGTTAGGCTACAAAAAACCTTGACCCTAAAGCGCGATTGGAAGCATCCACATGGATTTTCTGAAGATTTGTACGTCCATGTTCCTTACGATACCTTGTGGTTATTACGCGAGTACCAGCCTGATGTAATCATTTCAGGAGAGATGGGTTTGCGTACAGTACAGGCACTGCTTTACCGAAAGTTGAATCCCCGAAGTCGGATGATTTTGTGGGCGACGGTTTCTGAATATAGTGAGCAAGGACGAGGCAGGTTGCGTCAGGGTTTAAGACAGGCGCTTGTCCCCCAGGCTGATGCGGTGATGGTGAACGGAAACAGTGGCGCACGGTATGTCCGGCAGTTTGGGGTACCCGATCGCCGTATTTTCTTCGCACCCTATTCGACCAATATTGATCCGTTTGTAGCGATGCCCCTGTCTAGGGACTCTCAAGCAGCCCATCGACTGCTGTATGTAGGACAGTTGATTGATCGCAAGGGAATTATGCCTTTTTTATCTACCTTGGAACGCTCGGCACAGAGGCATCCGGAACGAAAATTAGAATTTTGGTTGGTTGGGGATGGCCCATTGGGACCGGCGATCGCTCAACGAGAGTTTCCAGCCAATTTAGAGGTAAAATTATTGGGAAATGTAGACTATGCGAACCTGCCACAAATTTATAGTCAAGGTGGTTGTTTTGTGTTCCCTACTTTAGCAGATGAGTGGGGTTTGGTGACAAATGAGGCAATGGCAGCGGGATTGCCCGTGTTGGGGAGTGTTTACAGTCAATCTGTGGAAGAGTTGGTCGTCAATGGTGAAACCGGGTGGACATTTCGACCGGATAGCCCTGAAGAAATGGATGCCGCACTAGAGCGATCGCTCTCTACTTCGGTGGAGGAATTAGAAATAATGAGAGTAAGGGCGCGCGATCGGATTAGTTACTTAACACCTGATTTTGTTGCTGATCGCATTTTAGACGCGATTCAGTATGTATCCTAACTGTTCGCTGCGCACAATTATATCCGTAGTCTTATCATTAACATGGCTTTTTCTCTTCTCTCGTTTCCCCTCTTTGGGATACAATTCCTGACTCTTCAACAAGTGAGGACGTTTCAGGGAATTGGGGCGAAAAATGGTCACTTAATCTCCATCAGAAAAGTGAAATCAGACCGATTACAGGAAAATTTTATGCCTTAATTTTTTTGTCGGTTGAGAACTAAAAATTGTCGCGTCAATAAAGAAAAGTAACGTGAATAAAAAGAAACGTAAGATTATGATTTTGTCCCTGTTGCTAGGAGTTACTCTAGCCACAGCAATCGCCGTCAATAGTATGGTAGTAGGTTGGCGAGCGTCGAATCAACTAGCGAATGAGGCGATCGCACCAACCCTGTTTGGACTTCACCTTCACCATGTTGCTACCCTTCCCAAACATTCAACTAATCCCCCAATAACCGAACTCACTCCGTGGCCCCCCGTTCCGTTCAGCAGTTGGCGTATGTGGGATGCCTATGTGGGATGGCCGAATTTGGAACGTCGAAAAGGAGAGTGGAATTTTGAAGTATTAGACAAATCCTTAGAGTTAGCTGAGGAAAATCAAGTCGAAGTTTTGTTCGTATTAGGTCTTTCTCCTCGCTGGGCTTCAGCACGACCTTCAGAAGACTCAAAGTACGGTTGGGGAAATGCGGCTGAACCTAAGGATATCGAGGACTGGCGTAACTATATCCGTACAGTAGCAGAGCGTTATAAGGGTCGCATTCATTACTACGAAATCTGGAATGAACCCAATTTACCAGGCTTCTACAGCGGAACTTTAGACCAGATGCTAACACTGTCGAAAGAAGCTTACCAAATTCTCAAACAAGTAGACCCCTCCATCACCGTGGTTTCTCCTGCTGCTGCCCATAATAGTGGCAAAGGTTTATCTTGGATAGAAGAATATTTGAGAAAAGGAGGTGGAGCTTACGCTGATGTCATAGGTTATCATTTTTATGTCAAGCCAGAACCCCCGGAAGCCGTGATACCTGTGATCGATACCGTACGCCAGTATATGAGCGATTCTGGGGTCAGTGATAAGCCCCTTTGGAACACGGAAAGCGGATGGCAGAAACCTAAACCTTTCCCTTCCGATGAGTTAGCAGCAGCTTACGTTGCTCGCTCATATATTCTTAATTGGGCGGGCGGTGTCAGTCGATTCTACTGGTACGATTGGGATTATAATCCCACTATGAGCTTACACATGACCCAGGAGGATAGTACGACGCTTAAACCCGCTGCTATAAGTTATCAAGAAATTCAAAACTGGTTAGTTGGAGCAAGAATGCAGGAGTGTCGAGCGAATTCTCGCCAGACATGGATATGTCAGTTGACCCGTGAAGAAGATTACCGAGCTTGGATCTTGTGGAACCCCGATGTTGAAGTGAGCTTTGAAATCCCTAACGAGTGGGAGGTGAATCGGATTCGGGATTTAGCAGGGGAGCAGACAACTTTCTCGGAAAATACTGTTCAGATTGGTCCGTCACCACTCTTATTAGAGCATCTTCAATCCTGAACCTAATAGCTACATAATTCCTCCACCTTTTAAGCAAGCTTAGGCAATCTTCAATAAAAGAAATTCTCTTTCTGATTTTTTGTCGGTTGTATGAATGAAACTTACAAATATTTATTGGCTAGAGGGCTTCTGCCGTGCCGGTTGTCTTAGAGAATATCCTACCCACTGTGAAGCAATTAAGCCCATTTATAAACCGAATTACCCACTTCCAAAATGGGGGTTTATTCTCCAAATTGATTTAGATTCTCTATAGAGCTTTAGTATTTCAAAAATACCGTCTTTTCTAGACAAATAAGGACAACAGTCATGAACCCTCAAACCATTGCCGTAATTATGACTTGCTTTAACCGCAAGGAAAAGACCTTAGCGAGTCTAGCGGGACTTTTTAATCAAAAACTACCTCCCCATGTTGTACTAACTGTTTATTTGGTCGATGATGGAAGCACCGACGGCACTTCTGAAGCGGTCCGAAAATCTTACCCTACAGTCGAACTGATAGAGGGGAATGGGAGCTTATTTTGGAATGGGGGCATGAGACGAGCTTTTGCAGAGGCGATCGCCTCAGATCCGGATTTCTACTTGTGGCTTAATGACGATACGCTCCTTTACCCAGATGCGATAAATAAAGCCCTTTCAACCTATCAAATTTTACAAGCCCAAGGAGAATTACTTTCCGTAGTCATCGGTTCTACTTGCGATCCCGAAACCCAGTTACTGACCTATGGAGGCATGATTCAAAAGTATTGGTGGCATCCGCTTAAATTCAAGTTGCGTCAACCCGGAGATCAACCCCTCCGTTGTGACACAATGAACGGAAATTTTGTATTAATTCCCCGTAATATTGGAAAAAAAGTTGGCAATCTCGATCCCAATTTTATTCATAGCACGGGTGATATGGACTATGGGTTACGAGTGAAGCAAAACGGGGGTTCAGTATGGATTGTTCCTGGTTATATCGGCACTTGCGCAGTCAATTCCCTCGTGGGTGATTGCTGGGCTGATCCCAAACTCCCCGTATGGGATCGATTAAAAAAAGTTAACCAGCCAAAAGGATTGCCCATAGGTGAATGGAAAGTTTTTTCCCAACGTCATGCAGGCATTTTTTGGCCCATTTTTTGGTTGCTGCCTTATTTCCGCCTGCTGTTAGCGAGTGCTTTTGGGGGCAAGATGTCCAGTCAGATCAATCAGTAACCTGAATGAGTTGCCAGATTTCAGGTAAATCCTCCTTCCATTGTGTCTGGAATTTCTGAAAAAGGCTCACGCGTTGTTAAGGTAATGGCGTGAGTCAGTAGGTGGACTAAAATTAACTCAATCCCCTAACCCAGGAAAACAGCCGTTCCCGCTGTGCGCGAATCCAGTTATTTTTAATCAATGAAGATAGACAGGGGCTGCATAATATTAAACGACTAACCCTGACCCTCTTGCTATTGGATTACACCTAGAGTAGGTAGGTAAAACTATTCCCCGATTTGTTGGGCCTATAAGCCTTTGATAGCAATTATTTTAATAAATATTACACTCCGGCTTAATGATGCCCACCTACTTTAGATGCCATTAAAATATTCTCTGATCTCAAGAGTGCCTTGCTATCCGCAATTTTTGGATCCCGTAGACTTTAGCTTACCCTGTAATTTTTTAGAAAAGGAAACCTCAAATGTCCGAGTCTTCTTTAAAACTTTTGTACACAATTACAGCCTATCCTCCCGCAGTTGGTGGCGCTCAACTACATACTCATAAAATTGTCTCGACTTTAGCTCAAACAAATCAGGTTCGAGTCATTACCCACTGGACAGAAAATCGTACCGATTGGTTATTGGGGACCACTTTAAAAGCGCCGGAACAAGTTAAGGAATATGAAATTGATGGGGTGGATGTTAAACAAATTACCTTGACTCGGGCTGAACGAAAGTCGTTGATTCCTTATGTAGCTGGGTATTATGGGATTAAGAAAGCTGCGATCGCCAAAATTTCTAAGATTTTGTTGCCTAAACTTGAACAGTATGCCGAGAACCCTGATGTTATTCACAATGTCAGGATGGGGAGAGAAGGGCTAAGTTATGCTTCCTGGCAATTGGCGCAACAGTTAAATATTCCATTTGTATTCGTCCCATTACATCATCCTCGTTGGGTGGGATGGTTGTACCGAGAGTACATTAATCTTTACCGTCAAGCCGATGCAGTGATTGCTTTAACCCAGGTTGAAAAACAAACGTTAATTGAACTTGGCGTGAAAGAAAAGAACATATTTGTGACGGGAATCGGACCTTTATTAGCACCAAATTTTCAGGCAAATCGCTTCCGAAATAAATATTCTCTTGGTTCCTATCCCATCGTCTTATTCTTAGGGCAAAAATACGAATATAAAGGGGTTGAAGCCTTTATCAATTCAGCGCAAACAGTTTGGTCTAAGTTTCCCGATACTCGCTTTGTTGCCATTGGTCCGCGCACTAAATTTTCAGAAAAATTCTTTGCCGAAGTTAAAGATCCCCGAATTTTGGAATTGGGCAAAGTCAGTTTAGAAGAAAAAACGGATGCTTTGGCCGCTTGTGATTTACTTTGTGTCCCTTCTATGCAAGAAAGTTTTGGGGGAGTTTATACGGAAGCTTGGATGATGAAAAAACCAGCAATCGGGGGAAATATTCCAGCTATTCGGGATGTTATCGATGAGGGAGTCAATGGATTTTTAGTAGAACAAAATCCCGGCCAAATTGCTGATAAAATTATAGAAATATTGAACAATCCCTCCCTTTGCCTTCAATTGGGTGAAGCGGGATATCAGAAAGTTTTGGACCATTACACTTGGGAAAAATTAGCCGAAAAAACGAGATCTGTCTATGCGCAAGTTTTGCAGGGTTCGAGTAGCAATTAAGCATAGCCTCTGAAAATTAGCGATCGCCACTAAAATCAATTGGGTAAAACAATCCCGGGATAAACGGGTGACGAGTACCCCGCACCTGCCTATAATCTAGGGGGGACTAAACGCCAGCAATACCGCTGGCCGATCGCCCACAAACTCATCACAGCAGGAGAACAGAATGTCTGTAGTTATCGTAACAGGATCCGGCGGATTGATTGGTTCCGAGGCTGCCCTGTTTTATGGAAAAGCCGGTTACAAAGTGGTCGGAATTGACAATGATATGCGTCAATACTTCTTTGGGCAAGAAGCGTCCACGAGTTGGAACCGGGAACGAATCAGCAAAGAACTCGGGGACCAGTATGAACATAACGAAGTTGATATCCGCAATCCCGAAGCGATTAATGAAATTTTTTCTAAGTACAAATCAGATATTGTCCTGATTGTCCATACGGCGGCGCAACCGTCTCATGATTGGGCGGCAAAGGAACCTTTTACTGATTTCTCAATTAATGCCAATGGGACTCTGGTTCTGCTAGAAGCAACGCGGCAGTTTTGTCCCGAGGCGGTGTTTGCTCATTGTTCTACCAATAAGGTGTATGGCGATCGCCCCAATACGTTACCCCTCGTTGAACAGGAAACCCGTTGGGAATTGGACCCCTCTCACCCCTACCAAAACGGGATCCCTGAAGACATGAGCATTGACCAAAGTATGCATTCTCTGTTCGGGGCCTCGAAAGCGGCGGGGGATCTGTTGGTGCAAGAGTATGGGCGCTATTTTGATATTAAAAGTGCTGTATTTCGGGGTGGGGTCCTCAGTGGACCGCAACATTCCGGTGCTCAATTGCATGGATTTCCCTCTTATTTGATGAGATGCGCCATGACGGGGACGCCTTACACGGTGATCGGCTATAAAGGCAAACAAGTCCGAGACGTCATCCACTGTACGGATGTGATTCTAGCGATGGATACCTTTTTCAAAACACCTCGGATTGCGGAAGTGTACAACCTGGGTGGGGGTCGCGAGAGTAATACTTCGGTGATAGAAGGGATCCAAATGTGTGAAGAGATTACCGGCAAGAAGATGGAAACCAGCTACACTGAGACCAACCGCATGGGGGATCATATTTGGTATATCAGTGATTTAAGTAAGTTTAAATCCCATTATCCCGAGTGGAAATTAAGCTATCCTAGTGTCAGAGAGATTTTTCAAGAAATCTATGATTTTAATCAGTCTCGCTGGGGGAGTTAAGTTTTCTAAATTATCGGGGCTGACTTCTTGAACATTTATCAAGTCTTCCCAGGGTGTTCTACTAAAAATTTAGCAATTAGCGCTAGGGCTAATTGCTAGGGAGTAAAATTTACCCAGTTCTAAATAGAGGTGATTGGGGTGATTAATCGAGGGAAATACTCCGTACTCGGGGTAGAAATATCAGCCATTGATTATGAATATGGTGTGGAAGCGATTATTAATGCAGCCAAGGCGCGATCGCCTCTAGCAATGACAGCCTTGGCGGTTCATGGGGTGATGACGGGCTTTTCTGACCCCGTGCATCGTCGCCGCTTAAACGCATTTGACTTAGTAACTCCCGATGGACAGCCGGTGCGCTGGGCGCTTAACTGGATTCATGGGATTAAGCTACCCGATCGCGTCTATGGTCCCACCTTAACTTTAAAGGTACTAGAAGCGGCTGCAATGGAAGGATTGCCGGTGTATTTTTACGGCAGCAAACAGGAAACCTTGGACTTATTATTGGAGAAGTTACAAGTTAAGTTTCCCGGGTTAAAAGTTGTGGGTGCAGAACCTTCTAAATTTCGTCGGTTAACTCCCGAAGAAAAGCAAGAAGTGGTTAATCGGATCAATAATAGCGGTGCAACCATTACTTTTGTTGGGTTAGGTTGTCCTCGTCAAGAAGTTTGGGTTTATGAGTATCGCAATCATTTATCCATGCCCTTGATGGCAGTCGGCGCCGCATTTGATTTTCATGCCGGTACGGTATCTCAGGCACCCCCTTGGATGCAGAAACGGGGACTAGAATGGTTCTATCGATTGATTCAGGAACCGGGACGGTTGTGGAAGCGCTATTTGTTATTGAATCCGATGTATTTGACCTTTACTTTTTTACAAATGTTATCCATTTCTAAGCAGCCGGTTTTGAAGCCAACCGGAATGGAACCGGAAGAGTCTTACGGGTAAGCGATCAATCCAGTTCTGCCCGGTTTCAAGCTGCTATTGACAGAACAAAGCCCGCCTTTAAGCGGGCTATTTTACTAGAATTACCGATCGCCGATCGCCCCATCCCTTCTACACTAGCAAACCCATTCCCTCTAATTCGCCGCCGAGTTTACTGGGGAATATTGCCATCCTTGACTAACTTCTAAAGGCAGAATTTTTAACCCCTGGAGTACAAATCCACGGTACGTTACCCCTTGGCAGGGATGCCACTCATAGATTGCTTCGCTACCTTCGAGATACTCAATTTCGCTCATTACCCGGTATTTGTGGCTTTCAGTCTGGGAAAAAAGCATCACAGGGGTTTCTTCTCCAGCAGGGGCAATCAGTTTGTGGGTGGGAGCAAATATACTCATGATTAAAACCTTGATTAAAACTTGAATTAAAGTAGGGAGATTCAGTGATTTCCCGGTTGACTTGTTGTATTATCAGCGGATTTTAACCTCTCCTGTGCGATCGCTATCCTCCAAACTCGGTGAAATACTTTACGCTACTCCTGTGATGGCGATCGCATCCGATGTTTTTATCCCCCTACTCCAGTTATCTCACCCTTAAAGGTGGCTTCATCCTAAAAACTGAGTCACTCAACCTGGGAAGATAATACAAAGGAATCAACAGCGACTCTAAAATTAAGTAAGAAGGAGAATCTAAATGCAATTTCAAACTCCCGCACAAGAAGCCTGTTATCACAAAGTCGCCCTTTGGATGCAAGAATTATTTGGCAAATTTCCCTGTGCTCGCCAAGATATTCCTGGATTGGGACTATTTATGGGTTCTGCCCTAGTAGAAGTCCTGATTTTACCTTGGGGAGAAGAGGATTCCGTCATCAATACCCGCGCTTACGTGGTGACGGGGACTGAACTGACTGCAGATCTGATGCGCTTTCTCCTGGAACAGAATAGCAATATGATTTTCGGGGCCTTTGGTATCGACGCGAAGGGTGATATCCTATTCGAGCATAGTATTGTGGGTTCCACTTGCGATAAAAAAGAACTCGAATCCTCGGTCAATGCAGTTCTGGAAGTCTCTGACGAATATGATGACCAATTGGTAGAACGATGGGGGGGCAAACGTGCTCTCGATCGCATCTGCGGTAACTCTAACTAGAACATTAATACCGTAGCGATTAAAACCCGGTTTCTTTAGAACATTTATCCCCATTAGGACCAAATTTGCACCAGAAACCGGGTTTCTTGTCCCTGAGATCGAGAAGGGGACCGACGCCCTAAGCCTTGGTAACCCCTGATAAACTCAGATTGAGGGTCGATCGCTCATGATTGATTGTCTTAGAAAATCCCTCCCCTTGGCGATCGCACCAGTTTAAGACGCGATTCCACCCCCACCAGCGATCGCGATCTCCAGCTTTTTTCTGAGTCGCTAAATTACTGACATAGCCTACATGACCCCCATAGCGAGTCAGCAAAAGCTCGATCGCCGGGTTGCGATCGCAAATTTCCTTTAACTCCGGTACGATCGCTGGGTGAAAGATCGGGTCATCTGCCGCATACAAAATCAAGATAGGTTTGGTAAACTCTGGCAAAATTTTCAAGGAATCGGTAGCGGCATAATACTCCTCTACCGAGACAAACCCGAGACGGGGAATCACCACCTCATGATCAAATCCCCAAATGCTATTAACCCGGGCGATCGCCGAAGGGTCAAAGTGGTTGGGATGAAGCTGATGCAATTTCCAGGCGAGTTCTTTCAAATTTTTAGCGATCGCCTTTTCCAGATATTGCCCCAAAGGTTGTTTCACTAAATAGGACATGGACCGATTAGAATCCAGATTGGGACAAATCACTGCCCCACCCCCTATTTCCTTGGGGTGTAAGTCTAAATCTTTTCCCCAATCGGCGATCGACTCCGCTGCTTTTACCCCCCACAGCGCCAATTGTCCTCCCAAAGAATAACCCATAAACCAAAACGGTCCTGGACATCCCATTGCTTTTGCGCTTGCCGCAATCCGTACAAAATCTTCCCCCTCGTACAATCCATCGGAACTCACAGTAGGAGATAATTCAGCAGTTTTTCCATGACCCCGCCAGTCAAAAAGGACCACAGAATACCCTCGGGCAAAAGCTTTCCGCCCCAGAATTTTCAGAAACCATTGTTGGGGGAGTTCTCCCGTAACCCCGTAAGTAGCCACAATAGTTCCTTTAGAGTGTGGGTTACGGGCAATCCATCCATAAATAGGCACTCCTCCTGCGCCCGTAAAAAGGGTTTCTTGATAAGGCGGTTCAGGATCGGAGATCGTCTGTGCCCAGTCTCGACTCGCGACTAAAGCCGTATGCAGGGTCATTGCCAGCCCATTTTTTAAGAAAAATGGCGGATTGTAGTCGGGATAAAACATAAATCAGTCTAACTATCGAGAGCATGGTTGAGAAGGTGCAGCGCCACTCGCGCCGTTAACCGAAAGAGGAGTCTGCTTCTCGATAGTAACAAATTTGTAACAAAATGTAACAAAGCGCCCGCGTCACCCTTTTTCAGACAATCAAAGCATTCTGATTGGTTTTCAATGTTTTATTCCCATCTACTTAATCCACAGGTTATTGAAAAATTAGCGAGCTTTTTTGTATTATTTGGGGAGAGCTAAACCCCATCTTAAAAAAATTTACAAAAATGAATTCAAGAGATTAACCTCATGCCTCTTACAAATTTATCTAGGGATGAATTTGACTTAAAATTAAACGGAGGCGATCGTAATCATCCTTGAGTAAAACGCTCAGAGTGCGTCCAGCTTGGACTAACCAATCGCGATCGGCCCCGCGTAACTGATACACCTCGCGAATGGCTGCTGCTGTCAGGGCATCTACAGGGGCACCCGGCACTTGTAACAGGGTACGAAGGAAATCAAACTGTTGTGTAAAGTGTACAATTTCTGGGGGTTGACAGCGATAGACCGCTTGATGAATTTGAGGGGGACGAGGGGGAATATATTGATAGATAATTCCTGTGGGACGGCGTGACCCATTTTGGCTTTCTGGATTAGGACAAAACCCGGCGATCGCCGCGCGAAATTCAGTTTTAAGCATCGCAAAAATCTGGGGTTGCTGTTCCCTTAACCCCTCTAAAGATAAACCCAGCGCCCTCGCCCGATGCACAGAATCAATCGGACTGGTGGTGGCAAAATAAACCACCCCATAAATCTGATTGCCTGACTCTTCATCCAAAGACTTCACCCAGCTACCAAAGGGCGGCATCAGGGGAAAATTCAACTCTTCGGGATCTAAACATTGGGCTAAAAACTCAGTCGTTGCCGTCTCAATCACCTCACCAATATGGTCTGGGTGACGGTGTTCGTTGGCAAATTGGGGTAAAGGTAAACGCATAATTAACGCTTAAAGATATCTTTAAAGGAAAGAAAAAATACAGGGTTGAAGAGTTAAATCTCATCAACCCTGAACGGTGATTCCTCGTGAACTATTTGCTTTTCTTGCGACCCGCAGTGGCATCTACAGGTTCAAGTTCCGAGAGTCGAAAGGTGACTAATTTATCCCAATTTCCACCCTCAAACAGGACCGCCGCCTTGCCATCGGTCAGGCGTTGAACTTGTCCTTGAAAGTCGTAGTAAGTATCATCGGGATTTTTAACACGAACAGCCGATCCAGGCAAAATCATAATCTTTTCCAGATGCTTAGAGTTAAGGGATTCTGCTGACAAGTCAGGAAACCTGAGTCATCATCCGTTATGGTGAATCGTTTAGGAGTCATTCGTCAAGGTTTCCCCGAGATAGCCAGAGGCTAAAACTTTTTCTTCACTTTTTCTCGGTGATAAGCGACGGATTCAACCAGACCCAAAGCGATAAAATTGGTTAGCATGGCGGATCGACCGTAACTCAGCCAAGGGAGGGGAATTCCCGTCACAGGGGCGAGTCCAATAGTCATCCCAATATTAACGACCACCTGAAACACAAGCATCGATAAAACCCCGATCGCCAACAAAGCCCCAAAGGTGTCTTTGGAGTTTTGGGCAACCAAGACGAGGCGCAGGCAAATCAACCAGAAGGACAGGAGGATCACCATCGACCCGATAAACCCAAATTCTTCACCGATCGCCGAAAAGATAAAGTCAGTATGCTGTTCCGGGATAAAGTTAAGCTGGGTTTGGGTTCCATTATAGAGCCCGCGCCCATGCAGTCCCCCGGATCCAATGGCAATCCGAGATTGGATCAAGTGATATCCCGCCCCGAGGGGGTCTTTTTCCGGGGTGAGGAAGGTGGTCAACCGTTCTTTTTGATAATCTTTGAGGATGTTCCATAAGATGCTCCCGATTCTACCCACAATCAGGTTCATCACCACCGTTCCCAACGCCCCCAAAAAAGGCCAGGGTAAGGTACGCCAGCCAATTAAAGCCATTAAGCCAGCCCACGCAAACCATCCGGGTAAATAAAGGCTAAACAGAAACGCGGCTACGAGGGGAGATATCATGAGGATGATCCAACCCGGATTGGTGTTGCCCCAATACAGCATCCCTAGGGTGATCGCCCCAAAGACTAGAGAGGTCCCTAAATCGGGTTGGATAAAGACTAAGCCCCAGGGTACAGCAGTAATAGCCAGGGTTTTGAACATAGAACCCAGAGTGTCGGGACTCCGTTCATGCAGGAGTGCCGCTAGGGTAATAATCATCCCTATTTTGGCAAATTCTGACGGTTGAATATTAAATCCACCAATGGTAATCCACCGCTGTGCACCGAGGGCAGTGGTCCCGATAAACATAACCGCCAGTAGGGAGAGATTGGTAGCACCATAAACCACCCACTTTAATTGAATCAGGTTATCGTACTGCCATCGCGAGATAATGACGGCCATCACCAGTCCAATCCCACCCACCAACCAGTGTTGCCACCAGTCGGTCCACCCGAGGTTGAGTTCGGTACTGCGGATCATAATCCCGCCAAATAGAGTTAAGGCGACAGGCAAGACAAATAAGAGCCAGTCAGACTCTAGCCAGGGTTGTACCCAAGCTCTCCAACGCGATCGACTTACGGTCTTTTGAAACATACTTCAAGGAGGTAATGGGGGAGAAAGGGAAGATGGGGGAGATAGGGTTTGTTCTATTTACAGTTAGGCTAGGGCTACGACAGAGACTTTACCAGCAATTCGGTTCGCAATTTCTCGTAAGGCTTTAGCAGAGGGGGAATCTGGGGCGGAAATGGAAATCGGGACACCGCTATCCCCCCCCTCGCGCAGGGGAATTTCTAAGGGGACGCAGCCTAATAAGGGGACGCCGAGTTCGTCTGCGGTTTTTTGTCCGCCTCCCGAGCCAAAGATATCGTATTTTTTTTCGGGCATATCCGGCGGGATAAAATAGCTCATATTTTCGACAATTCCTAGAACCGGCACGTTTAATTGTTGGAACATTTTTAACCCTTTACGGGAATCCAACAAGGCGACGGTTTGGGGAGTCGTGACAATCACAACACCTGCCATTGGTACGGATTGAGCCAGTGTCAGTTGAGCATCGCCGGTTCCGGGAGGCATATCTACGATCAGGTAGTCGAGTTCTCCCCAATCGACTTGATAGAGAAATTGCCGAATCACGCCGTTTAACATGGGACCGCGCCAGACGACGGGTTGGTCTTTGTCGATTAAAAAGGCCATTGAGACTAATTTCACGCCGTGATTAAAGGCGGGTTCGAGGACATCACCTTGGGGACCTTGGCGGACCATGACTTGGGCATCACCCAGTCCGAGCATGGCGGGGTCATTGGGACCATAGATATCAGCATCCAGGAGTCCGACTTTGGCCCCAGATTGGGCGAGGGAGACGGCGACATTAACGGCGATCGTGCTTTTACCCACGCCGCCTTTACCACTGGAGATGGCGAGGATATTTTTGACTCCGGCGATGCCTTGGCGATCGGGGAGAGATTTCTGTTGGGGGGTTTCTGCTGTCACTTCAACGTTAACGGCTTCGACCCCGGGTAAGGTGCGCACAGCTTTTTGGCAGTCTTCGACGATGAATTCTCGTAAGGGACAGGCGGGGGTAGTCAGGACTAAGGTAAAGCTGACGTTGCCTTGGTCAATTTTGACGTTGCGAATCATGTTCAGGTCTACCAAGCTCTTTTGGAGTTCGGGGTCTTGCACGGGTTGCAAGACTTCTAAGACGGCTTGGGACGTTAGGGGTTGAGTCATCGGTTTGCCTGTTTCTCCTCTCTCGGACGGATCAGGAAGACAGTCGTTATTTTAGGGGAAGGTCGGGGTTGAGATTTGGCCCTTTCAGTGGCTGGGGTTTCCCGGTTGGGAAGGCGCAAATTGTTGCCCGATCGCCTAGGTTTGTTCCTTCCCCTTAAACGAGTTGCCTGCTGATTTCTAAGTGTTTTCCTAATGTATCTTTTTTTGTAGTAATATGTAGAATTTTTAAAGGCAGTGGATAAGGGCAGAGATTAAGATAGGATTTTTTGAAGAGTCGGTCAGCTTGATCGAGAGAAGGGCTAAAGATTTCATCAAGGGTGCGATCGCGTTATCCACCGCTGAGATTTCGATCGCTCTTGACAGGCAGATCTCTATCCCGCAGCAGAAAATAATTTGACATTATGACAGTTTCTTCGACTTTTGAGGCCACCTCTACCCAGAATTTGCCACCGGATGACTCGAAAGAACGAGTCAGTCAGTTTATGCGATCGCTACAAGATGAAATTTGTCAAGGGTTGGCAGAACTTGATGGCCTTGGCACGTTTCAAGAAGATTCTTGGGACCGCCCAGAAGGGGGCGGGGGCCGTTCTCGGGTGATGCGCGAGGGCAATGTCTTTGAACAAGGGGGCGTGAATTTTTCTGAAGTGTGGGGAGATCATCTGCCGCCTTCTATTTTAAAGCAACGTCCAGAGGCGGAAGGCCATCGCTTCTATGCGACGGGTACTTCTATGGTGTTGCACCCGCGCAATCCTTATGTTCCCACGGTCCATTTAAACTATCGCTACTTTGAAGCTGGGCCGGTTTGGTGGTTTGGAGGCGGCGCAGATTTAACGCCTTATTACCCCTTTGCCGAAGATGCGGCCCATTTTCACCAAACCTTGAAAGCCACTTGCGATCGCCACCATGATGAGTATTACAAGGTCTTCAAACTCTGGTGTGACGAATATTTTTATCTGAAGCATCGCAACGAAACCCGAGGGGTGGGGGGTCTGTTTTTTGACTACCAAGATGGTCAAAGCGAACTCTATCGCGGTCCAGACCCCACCGGACCCGCTGCGGAATATAGTCGGCAAATCGGCATTCCTCCTCAACGGAGTTGGGAAGCATTGTTTGCCTTTGCCCAAGATTGCGGGCGATCGTTTTTACCCGCTTATCGGCCCATTGTTGAACGTCGTTCTGGCATGGAATATGGCGATCGCGAACGGAATTTCCAACTGTATCGCCGGGGACGGTATGTAGAATTTAACCTCGTGTACGATCGCGGCACCATTTTTGGACTCCAGACCAATGGCCGTACCGAGTCGATTTTAATGTCCCTGCCGCCCTTGGTTCGCTGGGAATATGGCTATCAACCGGAACCCAACACCCCAGAAGCTGAACTCTACGACACTTTCTTGAAACCCCAAAACTGGGCGGAGTGGACCGCACATTAAAGGCCCCCGCACCCTTGAAAATGTCAGTTTTTGCTTCATCGCCTGGAACAGCGGGGAAAAATAGGGCAAATTTACCCAAATTTCGGCTCAATGCAGGCGATGGAGTCAACATATCCGGCATTTCCTTCGTCAAGGGATGACGCACTGTGCTATTTTTCTAGCAGCAAGTTTGGCTAATTTCGGTCAAGCTCAATCGGGGCAATGGCTCCGATTTTGCTAAACTACGAAAGCGAGGTAGGCAAGTAGCGTATTGAGGGAGGGCCTGTGATTCATATCGAGCAAAAAACCCATACGACCCAGGATGGAACAACGGTGATTGTATTGGCCCCAACGGGTCGCCTAGACATTACCACAGCGTGGCAATTTCGCCTCAAATTACAGGAGTGCATTTCTAAACTGAGTCGTCATATTGTCGTTAATTTAGGGCAGGTTAACTTTATTGATAGTTCTGGCCTGACGTCGCTAGTAGCAGGGATGCGAGATGCGGACAAGGTTAAAGGCAGTTTCCGTATTTGTAACGTGCATCCAGAGGCCAAATTGGTTTTTGAAGTCACGATGATGGATTCAGTCTTTGAAATCTACGAAACCGAAGAAGAAGCGCTGGAAGCGGGTCCCCGAAGCATGGCGACTTAATGTTTACAGGGGATTGGAGAAACGGGCCTAACCCGTTCTAACCCAGTTTGGCATCCCCGGCACTTCTCAACGCTCACCGGCTTTCATCTTACGAGTCCGACCAGTTCCCCCGAAAAATCGTGACGCTTGGTGAAGTGGAATGGCCCTAACACGGCCCCCCACAAGGCTTTACCTGTATTGGGATCGATGCCTTTGTCAAAGCTGAACAGTTCAGTCGGGGATGCCTCGAAACCGAGATCGACTTGGCGAGTTTCTCCTTGATAGGGAAAACAGCATCTTGCTCCCGAGGGCAAGGATGCGGCAAAATGATAGGTGCCGTCAGTTAGGCGTTTTTGGTTGACGGTCAGGGTACATCCGGGCAAGCGTTCTACTTGTGCCGGATTTAGCTGTTGGAGTAGATGGGGTTGGCGACCGGCCCCCCGGCATTGATTGGGGTCCTTGAACATGAAATATTGGACTTCTAACTGGGGTGGACCGTCACCGTTAAGCACTTGTCGAAGCTGCATGATTCGAGGCCGATAGGGGCGATCGAGATTGACAATGTTGGCTTGTTCGGCAAATAAGGTCAGACAGGGTTCGGAAAATAACTGGACTGGGACCGGACGGTGCCAGAGGCGCAGATGGACATACCATGCCGGATCCGCGATCGCCTGTTCTTGATTATCAAATTCTCCCGCTAAGTATTGCCCTAGGGCGATTAACTCCGATGTCAGGGTCATCTTTAATTTAAAAATTGCAACGGTTTCAGGAAAAATCCCACCGGAAATCTCCGGTTGATTTTGCATTTTAAAGCATTCTAGGCCCGATCCCGAGGGCGATCCCCCGGATGTTGCTTGGCAAAAGTGCGTTTACGAGAGAAAATGAAAGGAAGTTCTCCTTAACAACGCACCCCGTGAATAACGTCCGCACCGTATCAGATACCAAGCGAGCCTTCTATACCATTCACACCCGTCCGATTAACTCGATTTATCGACGGGTCGTCGAAGAATTGATGGTGGAAATGCACTTGCTGTCGGTGAATGTGGATTTTAATTATGACCCCATTTATGCACTCGGAGTCGTAACCACCTTTGACCGATTTATGCAAGGATATCGACCCGAAGAGGATAAAATCTCGATTTTTAATGGCATTTGCAAGGGGTTAGAAGCTGATCCCCAGCGGTATCGGCAAGATGCCCAATGGTTAGAGGAAATTGCCAGTCGCCATTCCGGACAGGAAATCGTGTCTTTACTCAGTCGTTCCGCAGGGGCAGAAATGGAAGGAGATTTCCAAGGCATCCTCGGGGCGATCGCTGCTAAACCCAATTTCAAATACAGCCGATTGTTTGCGGTGGGTCTGTTTACCCTCCTCGAACAAGCTGACTTGGAACTCGTGAAAAACGAAAAATCCCGTCAAGAGGCAGTGCAGAAGATTTGCACCGCGCTGAATCTGCCTCCCGATAAACTCTCTAAAGACCTCGACCTCTACCGCAGCAATTTAGAGAAAATGATTCAAGCCCGCAGTGTCATGGACGACATTTTAGCGGCAGACCGCAAAAAACGCGAAGACCGGGCGAAGCAGAAAGGCGCAGCAACTGTACCTCCTGGTTCTCCGGAGTAAGAGATAACAGCCCTGGCCCCGCACCCTCAAGGGTGGGGAAAAAAGCGAACAAAGCCCGCCTGCGCGGGCTAAATTTAGACTATCTCGATTAAACATAAACTGGCCCTGAAACCGGGTTTCTTACCCAAATGGGTTGCTAGTTGCTAAAGATTTTTAACAGAAACCCGGTTTCTAACCGCTGCGGTTGTTGCCGATCGCCTTTACTGATCTACCGGATGCTGTCCATAAAATGGGAGGGCCTCAGAACTCAGCGGACGTTTGCCCTGTTCCCACTCCAAATGGGCAAGTTCCAAAAGACTGGAGACGGTAAACCCTAAATTTTCTGGGACTTGGATGAGTTGATAGGGGCGAGTAAAAGTGGCGAGAGTCTCTTCCCATTGTTCTGGGGTCAGGACGGTATCGGGAAGCAGAGGAATGGCGGCGGTGGATGTGATTTCGTAGATGGCAGTGAAGAGATGACCCCGTTGGGCGGGCATTTGCAGGGCGATCGCCTGGGGTTGCTTGTCCGTCTGATGACGAGGTTGGGACCAAGCGACGGCGGCTAAACTAGAAATGGCAAACAAGGGAATAGAGAGTTGCTGGGCGAGAATCCGGGCGGTGACGACCCCAATCCGCGTCCCGGTAAAGCTACCTGGTCCTTTGGCAACGGCAAGAAAAGCGAAATCCTGCCAAGTCTGAGGGGAGATAAACTCGGCAAGATAGGTGTGTAAGTGGGTGGCAAGCGATCGCCCCATCTCCCAGGTTTGGCGGCGCTGGGTTTCAGCAAAATTGCTCAACGCTAGACCCAATTGGGGACTGCTGGTATGCAAGGCGATCGCGTAAGGGTTAGAGTCCAATGGCACCATCAGAAAATAGTTTAGAATGATCTCCCTAGAGTACAGCAGTTGCCGGGGAAAAATAAAGCAAATCAGAAAAGCGATCGCTTTATAAGAGTGCATCGCTGGCAAAATTTGCGATGCATCTCTATCTGAACTGAATGAAATAATTGATGTTAACATTAAATCATTCAGGATTTTTATCACAATTACAATTTATGCAAACTACAGCCGAATATTATTGTGCTTATTGCGGCGAAGATAATGTAATATTTGGTAGTCATAAATATGTAATGATACTGCTAAAAT
>CBFGOM010000115.1:0-20821 GCA_965650385.1 uncultured Oscillatoriaceae bacterium | reverse complement strand
CAAATTGAAAAATCTCACTTAAGTTAGGTAAGAAGTCCGCTTCTGAAAGGTAGCTGAACAAAGGGGAAAGCCGTCTTAACTATCGCACAAGTGCCTCCATCGGTTACTCGGGGATTTCCGGAAAAAATACCATTAAAAAGCCGTTAGAGGAAATCCGAGCCGGTGATTACAGCCAGGACCGGAGAGCTTCGGACCCTCCAATCCAAGCTAAAAATAACTCTTATCTTTGAGTAGCCACTGTCAAAACCAAGTGTACGGGAAAGAATGCAGCCTCAGCGGATCAAAAAAAGAGCGATTTTGGGCGGAACCTTTGACCCGATTCATTGGGGGCATTTGGAAATCGCTTATGCCGCCTTAGATCAGGTCGGATTAAATCAGATTATATGGGTCATTGATCGCTACAAGCGCGATCGCTCACGGGGATCGCAAGTTGAGTTTGAACATCGCCAAGCAATGGTGCAGTTAGCGATCGCCTCAGAACCGGCCTTTTGCTTAGGTCCACCCCCCCCAGAAGACTCCGAAGCCGGGTATGCGATCGTCACCTGGCAAACCCTTCAACAGCGCTACCCGGATAGTCAGTGGTATTGGATTATTGGAACCGACGCCTTTTCTACCCTGCCGAAATGGTATCGCGCTGCGGAACTGGTGGAGGCTTGTGAATGGTTGGTTGCACCGCGATCGCCATCCCTATCCCGGGTCAATTACCTAGAAGAAACTCCCTTATTAAGGGAAATCTCCCCCTTAAACTTTCAGGAAGGACGGCCTAAATTAAACCCCACTCTAAGTACAAATCCCTCAAACCCTGTGGACAACACCACACGGATCAAAACTGAGGAGATTTGCCAACAAGTCGCGATCGCCTTTAAGACTAGACAGATTACTCTGCGCTGGCAAATTTTACAATCCCAAACCCTGCCGATAGCTTCAACCTTACTCCGTCGCCATTGGTGCGACTCTCCCACAATCCGCACCTGGGTTCCCGAACCCGTCCAAATTTATATCCAAACTCACCCCCTTTATCAGAACCCACAGTCCCCGCTACCACCGCACTCTAGGTCGATCCCCGGACTTAAAAAAATCTGATCGAAATTTACACCTGTTGCGATATGATTGGGTTCATTACGTTAGGCAGTTTTACATTAAAGAAAGGGGCAAGACGCAGTGATTAGAGTAGCGATTAACGGTTTTGGACGTATCGGACGCAACTTCCTGCGCTGCTGGTTAACCAGATCCAACAGCCAACTCGAACTGGTCGGTGTGAACGATACCTCCGACCCAAGCACCAACGCCCATCTACTCAAATATGATTCCATGTTGGGAACGTTGGATGCTGACATTAGTGCCGATGAAAACTCCATTACCGTCAACGGCAAGACCATTAAATGTGTCTCCGATCGCAATCCCTTAAACTTGCCCTGGGCTGCTTGGGGAGTTGATTTGGTTATTGAATCCACCGGGGTCTTCGTAACCGAAGAAGGTGCCTCAAAGCATATTCAAGCAGGTGCAAAAAAGGTGTTGATTACTGCTCCTGGAAAAGGCAGCAAAGTTGGCACTTTTGTCATGGGAGTTAACCATGATAAGTACGACCCCAACGAGTACGACATCATCAGTAATGCCAGTTGTACAACAAACTGTTTGGCTCCGATCGTTAAGGTCATCAACGATAACTTTGGCATCATCAAAGGTATGATGACCACAACCCACAGCTACACCGGCGACCAACGGTTGCTTGATGCCAGCCACCGGGATGTGCGTCGGGCGCGTGCTGCTGCACTGAATATCGTCCCCACTTCCACTGGTGCCGCTAAAGCCGTGGCTTTAGTCATTCCAGAGATGGCGGGTAAGTTGAACGGGATCGCGATGCGTGTGCCAACACCGAACGTTTCGGTCGTCGATTTTGTGGCTCAAGTTGAGAAAAATACCTTTGCCGAACAAGTCAATGAAGCCTTAGAAGCAGCGGCGAAAGGTGCAATGAAAGGCATTTTGGAATACAGTGATGAACCATTAGTTTCCTCTGACTATAAAGGTCATGATGCCTCGTCTATTGTCGATGCCAGCTTGACGATGGTCATGGATGGAAACATGGTAAAAATCATCGGCTGGTACGATAACGAGTGGGGTTACAGTCAGCGTGTGGTTGACTTAGCCGAACTCGTCGCTCAAAAATGGTAAGCATCAAACTAAGCGGGCAATGAGTTTTGAAAAAAGACTGATTCGTTCACTCTTCAAAACTCATCACCTTTAGCTTAAAAATGCTGAAAACTCAAATTTTGGGTGATCACTTCGTCAGCATAAGCACCAGTGGAGTCAGTTAGACAAACCCTGGTGCTTTTTGTTAGGTTCCCCACAATCGCTGCTCTATTTCCAACTCGTTCTACAAACTCACGCGCTACCGCAGGGGGCAAACATAGCACGAGTTCAAAATCTTCTCCCCCATACAAGGCCCACTGAATGGCCCGTTCTTCCCCGACCCTTTGGCTTAAAGTTTGTGGCAGGGGAATCAAAGTGCGGTCTAGGGTCGCGCCGACCCCACTTGATCGGGCAATTTGCACGATCGCATCGGCTAACCCATCAGAACTATCCATTCCCGCAATTTCTCCCTCTTCCCCCATCACCTCCCACAAAATCGGCAACACATCCAGGCGTGGGTTCGGACGCTGATGGGCGATAATTAATTCCCGAATCTCCGCTGCTGACCAATCTTTTCCCGTTTCCGGATGCAGCAATAATTCTAATCCCGCACGGGAAGCGCCATGCACCCCAGTGACCACGATCGCATCCCCAGGTTTCCCATTCTGTCGGCGAATTGTTCGGTCCGTTGGCACCCACCCGATCGCCGTAATCGAAATGACATTCACTGGAGATTTACAAACATCCCCACCGGCGATCGCCGTCTGATAAGCATCCAGACAACTGACCATCCCAGTATAAACACCCTCTACCCAAGAGACTGGGGTATCCCCTTGCAATCCTAAACTGATGGTGATGGCTAAAGGAACTGCACCCATTGCGGCTAAATCTGATAAATTCGCTGCTGCCGCCCGCCATCCCACATCTTCAGCGGAGGTAGTGCGATCGCTAAAATGCACCCCATCCACTAACATATCCGTCGTCACCACTAACGACCGATTCGGTTCCGGGGTCATGGCGATCGCTGCGGCATCGTCCCCCACCCACTCCGGTGGACAAAATCGATGCAATCGTTTCAACAGTCCCTGTTCCCCCAACTCTCGAACCGTAGGGGAATTTTCTGAATCCTTCTTCACCCCGTTTCTCACCTCCCCAAAATAGTAAAGTCTAGTGGGTGTTTCCACTAGACTTCTGATTTTAAACTGCTACAAATTGGCAGTTTCTCTCCACCCTAAACCCTTAGCTTGCTTGGGCGGGAACGAAATTTTCTATCCCTTGGATGACTTTCATTGAGAGAATCTGATCCCCCTGTTTAAGCTTTTCTAAAATCTCCTTCCCTTCGACTACATAACCAAAGACCGAATAACGACCATCGAGCAAATTGAGCCCAGCGGGGGTTAATTCGGGTTCAAATAGGAAGAAGAAAAACTGAGAAGAACCACCGTCGGGGTCATCTTCTGGGCGGGCCATTGCTACGGTGCCAAAGGCGGAGAAGGGGAGGACCGGCTGTTCCCGAAAGCGTCCCGCCTCTTCCAAGGTAATTCCATAAGTGGGCTGAGTATCCCCACGGACGAGGATTTCTAGGGGAATATTGCGATATTCTCCGGTATCCGGATCGATAAAGCCTTGGTCGGGTCCTACGGGATCTCCGGTTTGAAGGACATAGAAATCTTCTGAGCGAATAAATTCTAGGCCATTGTAAAATCCGCGCTGAACTAAATCAACAAAGTTACCGGAAGTCACCGGGGCGCTATATCCGTCTAAGACAACCGTGAGATTCCCTTTGTTGGTTTCAACCGCGACAGTGGCGCGCCCCAGAAGTTGAGGCAGATGGCTGTATTCGGCGGAGACTTCATAAGGGAATTTGGCGACCATCATTTCTTCGAGTTGGCCTATTAAATCCAGGAGGCGATCGCGTCCATCCTGAGTGGCGGGTTTATCCTGAACCTCTACTACTGATCGCAACGTGCCAATTTCCTCTTTAATTTGGGCGAGGATAGCCTGGGCGTTCGCTTGTTGAGATTCGGGAATATCCTCTAAGATATCCGCCTCGCGATTGGTAAAAATTCCAGCAGCTTTGGTGATATCACTGGTGATGGGACTCCAGCGCTTCCCACGCAGTTGCTGGGAAATGTCTTCTATACTGCTTTGGGCCTCACGGATCTCTGGATTGTCAATGGGTAAGGCATATCGTAACAGGGCTTTACCATCAGTGATGGCATTGCCTTGGGGCAGTACACTGGTGCGATTCGTCGCGGCACTTAATCCGAAGGAAAGACTGGTCATCAGTAGGACCAATAAAGCGGCTTTAAGGCCGCGTTGCCATAAATTTGTAATTTTTTGACTTGAAGTCAGCATCAATATATCTCTGAATCCTTTTTAATCGGCATGGATCAATCTTCCCATACGGAGGCAAGTTGCATCGGGGCATCCCTGGGGAATTCTGAGTCAGGATGGGAGGGGATCGGAAAGTGGCAATTTGATCCAATACCATTGAAGGGGAGAATTCGCGGTAAAATAAAATCCCGATTATTCTCCACGAATAAAGATTCATGATCTCCAGTAACGACTTTCGCACCGGCGTCACAATTGAATTAGATGGGGTTGTGTGGCGGGTGGTTGAATTCCTCCATGTCAAACCCGGTAAAGGCTCGGCCTTTGTTCGCACGAAGTTGAAGAATGCTCAGAATGGCAGTGTAATCGAGCGCACGTTTCGTGCGGGAGAGACGGTGCCACAAGCGACGTTAGAAAAAAACACGATGCAGTACACCTATAGAGAAGGTGAACAGTTAGTGTTTATGGATATGGGAACCTATGACGAGGCCCGTTTGACTGAAGCGCAGATTGGCGATCGCGTCAAGTACCTTAAAGAAGGGATGGAAGTGAATGTCGTCCGTTGGGGCGAACAAGTGCTGGAAGTTGAACTGCCCAACTCGGTAGTTTTGCAAGTGACGCAAACCGATCCGGGCATCAAAGGGGATACTGCAACGGGTGGAACTAAACCCGCAACGGTGGAAACTGGGGCTGAAGTGATGGTTCCCTTGTTCATTACGATCGGTGAACGGATTAAAATCGACACCCGCAACGATTCCTATCTGGGCCGAGAATCATAGAGTTTCGCTTCACCAACTAGGGGTCAGTCCTCTGGGGTTTTGGCGCTCAGGAGAGGGGTGTTTTTCCCTCTCGGGCGCTTCCCTGGAGGGCGATCGCAGTTGGTCTATCCCGGGGATTTGAGGCGATCGCCCTCCCTTCGGCTGGATGGGGAAAACCTAGAGAAGAATAACGTTGATTTTACGGGGTCAAAGAAACTGTGCAACTGGATTTAAGCCAACTGAGTGAACTGCTTGGGGCTTTCAATGGAACGGATATTTCTGAGCTGATTTTAAAAAGTGGCGATTTTGAGCTGACCCTCCGCAAGGACAGGATGATTGCCGAACGGGTAGGGATCCCGGTTGATCCGGGGTGGACTCCGATGGCTGAGGGAACCGGGGCGATCGCGCCTTCTCGTCCCCCGATTGAACCGGCTATTCCAACGCCCCCGCCCGCGTCGGGGACCCCTGCGCCTACGGGGGGAAATGCTCCGGGAGGTCCCGGTGCTCCGGCTCCTGGAACGAACGATCGCAAGTTTTTGGAGGTCATTTCCCCGATGGTGGGAACGTTCTACCGCTCTCCCGCTCCGGATGAACCGCCTTTTGTGGCGATCGGCGATCGCATCAAACTCGGCCAAACCGTCTGCATCATTGAGGCGATGAAGTTGATGAATGAAATTGAGGCTGAGGTTTCTGGTCAAGTGGTGGAAATTTTAGTGGAAAATGGCACTCCGGTAGAATACGGTCAACCGTTGATGCGGATTAGCCCCGAGTAATGTTTTCGGTCGGTTGGAAGAAGTCGATTGTCTTGAGCGCAAGGCAATCGGCTCAACAGTCATCACCTTTTAATTACTTAATTGTCATAAATCTGTTTACTGTTACAATGGGACAATAGAAAAATGGGTAATTCTTTAGGACCCTTAGCGATGAACCGAGCGCAACCCTTACCCCAAGAAGTATTGCAACAAGTGGCGGAATACTTCAGTATTTTGAGTGAGCCCATGCGCTTGAAGCTTTTAAACTTACTCAGAGATGGCGAAAAATGCGTGCAAGAGTTAGTTGATGCCACTTCAACGAGTCAGGCCAATGTTTCTAAACACCTGAAAGTTATGTTGCAAGCAGGAATCCTCAGCCGTCGCACGGAAGGGACTTCGGCTTATTATCGCGTGGAAGATCCGCTAATTTTCGAGCTATGTAATCTGGTGTGCGATCGCCTTGCGGAGCGGATTGAACAACAAGCTCGGCAGTTCCGCTCTTTGAGCTTGTATGGAAAACGCTGAGGGAGTCCGAGAATATCCTTATGGGAAGACCAACCCGGTTTGTTCACCCCATTTCGGCAGGCGTTGCAGCCCAAAAAAGAGGATGAAACCCGGGAACAGTCTCTTTTTATCCCCTACAAAATTGACCCCCCAAGCCCCTGTGAATCGGGGAGACTTGGGGGGTCAATGCTATGGATAACGGCAAGGAATTACAGCGGAAACTCGGACTCAAAAATAGTGCGGGTAATCGGCAAAGGAATCTCTAACCCTTCTCCCCCCAATACTTCCAAGGGTTCACCGCCGACAGAAATCCAGACGGGGGCATTTGGATCCAAGGTGGTGGCCGTATAAACCACCTGGCCTAATCTGGCGGTCATGGAGCTACTGCCACCCCCAGCGGTAAACTCAGGGGAGAGGTTGACATAGATGCCCTTGTCCTTGACCTCGACATTCAGCACTTGAGTACCCGCCGGAATTTCGCTAAAGCCAGCACCATTGGGCGGCTGGGTGACTAAGCGATCAAAGGCTGCTTTTAACACTGCATCGGGCTGTTCCGTGGCCTGCACGGATACGGGTACAGAGGCCAATTCAAATTGGGTCCCGGTATCTTGCACCAAATAAATTTGTACCGATTGCTCAACGGGATTGAGCGCTGTAGGCGGAGTTGCCGTGGGGTCCTGGGTCACCTCAATGTTTACGCCGGGGTCCCTGGGTTGGGTGGGAACTGGATTCATGCCATTGAGATTGAGGTTCTTTTGAGAATTCACCGCCCACCAAGCAGTTCCACCTCCGGCGGCGACAACGACTGCGGAGAGGGTGGCAATGACACCTAGGGGAATGCGGCGAGTTTGTCCATTTTGCATATCAAAAGTTCTCCTCAACAGTTAGACAATATTCACTAATAAGAAATGTGGATTTTGTGGTTTTGAACTGAGAAGATGTTGCCGTCCTCTCAGGATCCCTTTTCTATCCAGTATGCGGGATCACCTGTTCTAATCCCTGAATTCTTCCCAGCCCTGAGCCGCTCATCGGGTTGATTCGCGATCGCCAATGCCTTAAGAACCAATCGTTACATCTTTGATTAAAGAATGAAAGATGCCGGTAGACCTTGGCAAGAAACTACAAGGGAAGCGGCTAAATTTCCAGAAAACTTACTCCGGACTCAATTCCGACACTGCATCGACTTGATCGATGCGAATAAAGGCGGCAATTTCTAGGCGATCGGGACTCAACTCAAATTTGAAAAACCGGGCAAATAATCCCCGGTTTTCATATTTTCTAAGGTCTAGGGCGCGATCGAGGATTCGGGAGAAAATCGTAATCAATTGAGCGGGGGCCTCTTCGTTATTAATCCAAATGGTCGGGTTGACCGCTTGGATTCTTGCGCCACTGATTGAGGCTAACCCGGTCTCTAAAAGGATTTTTACAGATTCATTATCCCGGCGATCCTCAATTTCTAACTGGAAGCGCACTCGATTATCAGCTAAAAATTCTACCTCGGGGTTAACAATTTGAAAGCGTTGGGGGTCGGTTTCGGCTTCGGGGTCATTGGTACGGGTGATTCCGATGCCGAGTTCCCGCAGGGGTTCAGCCGCTTCAGGCGATCGCAAGGCGCGGTTGAGGTCAGCTTCGGTGATGACTACGCGCATCGCCCCTTGTAAGGGTTCCCGCAGAAAGCGCGGGATCGAGGTGCGGTCTTCTTGGTTGAGACGATTGATATCGACGGCGATCGGGTCGCTTTCGATTTCCACCGTATCAATGCGGAGCTCCGGTGTGACGTACAATCCTCGCCCCGCAAAGCGTAAGCGTTGGATATTTCCCCTCAGTAGTCCGTAGTTTGGTGCATTATCCAGTCGGACTTCCAACTGTTCGGCATCGTGCAGGGCCTCGCGAATATCTCCTTCAGCGATATTATCGAAAGTCGCCCCAACGGGGGACACTAAAGTGAGAATTCCGGTTAAAACCAGGGTAATTAATTCCATAATTTCTCTTTAATGAATTAGGCTAAGGCCGGGGGAACGCTGTAATACGGAATCCAGTTGTGATAGGTCTATTAAAATAAAACTAGCCCTGTCAAGGTGTGTAGTAGGGGCGCAATGCTTGCGCCCTCCCTTGGGGCCTGCGCAATGCGCCCCTACAAGAAATAACGATTTTTCGTCATTAAATTTGCGCCCCATTCAGTGGGTGTCATGACTTCACCCCTGACGACCTCGGGACCGATTCGGGCCAACCTAATGGGTAAAAACAGGATTTTGTCAAGGGGGTAAGCCCAAAATACTCGCGCTAGTTTTTGCCCGGGGTAGCTAAAACGGATTGAGCAAAGGCCCGGACTTTTTCATCGGGGTCGGATTGGGCCCGATCGCGAAGTAAGGGAAGAGTTTCTGGGTGATCCCCATAATATTGGATGATGGCTTCCAGGGCTGTAATTCGAGGATTGAGTGCCCCATCTTGTAAGGGCACAAACGGATCATTGACGGCGCGATCGCACAAAATAGCAAATACCGCAGCCTCATCCCATCCGCCCTTGACCAACTGTTGCAGGGCCGAGAGTCTCACAAACGAATCCTCATCGGTACAAGCGCGGGTTTTAACAATCTCTAAGGTTTCCGGGTTTTGGGGCCAGTGGCTCACCAACTCGATCGCCCCGGCGAGACGCACGGCCCAATTGTCATCCGCTTGAGCGCGGCTTTTGACAATGGTCCAAGTTTCCGCGTCTTCCTTCCAACCTGTTGCCAATTCTCGCAAAGCGACAATTCTCACATCCCAGCCTTGATCCGAGGTGGCCCTACTTTTCAAAATCGGCAAGGTTTCGGGGTCATCAAACCAACCGGAGGCCAGTTCCCGCAAGGTGGTCATTCTCACATCGGAAGATGAATCATTAATGGCCTGAACTTTGAGAAGGGGTAAGGTGTCCGGGTCGTCATACCATCCGGTTGCCAGTTGCTGTAAGGCAGCGACCCGCACTTGCCAATGTTCGTCCTGAGTTGCCCGGGATTTGAGAATGGGTAACAGTTCGGGGTCATCTTTCCAAGTGCGAGTAAACTCGTGGACTGCGGCTTCCCGGACTCGGCGATCGCGGTCAGAGGTGGCAATTGTTTTGAGAATGGGTAAGGTTTTTGGGTCTTCAAACCAAGCGGCAGCGAGTTGTAAGGCGGCGACGCGCACTTGCCATGCGTCATCAGAAACGATGCGATCGCGTAGCCAAGCGACGGTTTCCGGGTCCTCAAACCAGCCTGTAGCAATCTGCTGCATGGCGGCAATTCTGACGTGCCAATCGGGGTCAGACAGGGCGCGAGTTCGCAACCAAACTAAGGTTGCGGGATTGTCATACCAGGAAATGGCAAACTGTTGCATAGCGGCAATTCTGACGTGCCAATCCGGATCAGACTCCGCTAGGGTACCAATCAAAGCCGATGTTTCTTTGTCGTGACTCCACCCTTTGGCGAGTTCTTCTACGGCAGCCTCTCTCACATCCGCCTCGGGGTCCGATTCGGCGATCGCCGCAATCAAGGAAAACGTCTGGGGATCATCGTGCCATCCCTCGGCTAACTCTTCCAATGCCGCCTCCCGAACCAGCCAATAGCGATCGCTTTGGGCTAAAGTTTTGAGTAGGGGGAGAATCTCCGGGTCCTGGTGGTAGTGAGTCGCTAGGGATCTCACGGCACTCACCCGGGTAATTTCAGCGACGGAGGATTGTGCTAAGGTTTTGAGCCAGGAGAGAATCTCGGGACGTTCTTGCCAGCAGAGGGCGATTTCATCCACGGCACTCATACGGATGGTTTCGGCAACGGGGGATTCTACTAGGGATTGTAACCAGGGGAGGGTATCCGGGTCCGTTTTCCAGACTCGCGCCAGGGTGGAAATAGCGCGCAGGCGAGTGAGGATGAGTTCATCCACTTCTGGATGTTGGGTTAAGGATTGGAGGCGATCGCGCAGTTGATTGGCAATTCCCGTTAAGGCAGTGCGATCGGGTACAACCGCCAGACATTCTGCCGCTACAAATAAGTGAGTAAAATTAGAGGGTTCGACTTGGTTTTCTATTAGAGATTGCAGTAACTCTGCTGCCAATTCTGGCGCAATCATTCTCACGATTTGCCTCATCACTTCATGCCACGGTTCATCAAACAGATGTTGCAGAAATACATCCCGTTTGATGTCATCCAAGGTGAGTGCATCTTCTCGGTTGGAATTGAGCCAGCGATCGACTAATTCTCTAGCGTGAACAAAGGCTTTAATTTGTTTGAAATAGATTCGCGCTACGACTTCCCAATTAAACCCATCTGGAAGGGGAGTTAAATTGAGCTGAGTCCAGGTTTGGGCTAAAGTATCTGTAGCGATCGTTTTACAGTCTTTGTCAAAAACTCCTAATAGGGTTTCCTGGACTAACGGTTGCAAGACGAATTGCGTTAGGGGTTCGCGGTACTCCTGCACCTGCGACTCCTCTAAGCGAGCATCCTCTAGCTCAAGCTGCATCACTTGCAAAAATTCACTCAGGGCTTTTTCCCCCGCCTCAGAACGAGATAGATTTTCGGGTAGGGTTACGGGATCTTGTCCCCAATTTTCAGTTTTTTCCACAATCAGTTTAAAAGCAAACCGTTCGGCGTTCATACTGTTCCCCACATCCATAGCATTTTCAATACTCCTCTAGCTCAGTCTATCTGAATATCGGGCCCTTGTCTGTGGAGCCACACCACTAGGATTCCTCCGTTAGGGTGGTAACTCACACCGGAGTGCTTGGGTCAGACAAACCCAAGGAGTCCCTAAGAATATTGAGTAAGGGGACGTCACGTCGGTGGCTGGTCTTGCTCTCTAGTTTAAGGGGTTACTGCCAAAAATAGGGCAATTTCTGCACGGGATGGGGTGAGGTTAAAGTGTAACACCCGCGATCGCACTCCGCGATTTTCTAGCCGCTGTAAATTAAACCGGCGGGTTAAGTCTAAGAGTCCCGTGAGTAATCGTCGGGGTGCAGGGCGATCGTTCACCCAGACGGCAGGGGAAAGCAGTTGTAATTGTTGACCCTCGATGACATTGATGCCGGTTTCTACGGTTAAGGTTAGGAAGTCATCATATCCCCGTTCTTGTATTTTCGTTTGGAATCGGACTCGGTTATTGGGTAAAAAAGTGACTTGGCGATCGACCAGGGTATAACGGGTCGCAATTTGTTGAATTAAGGGAGAATCGAATAAGCTTAAAGCGAGAGTTTGGATTTGATTATAAAGTTCTGGAGACTGTAAGGCAGTATTGATATCAGCCTCGGTTACAGCAATGCGAACTGCCGCTTGCAAGGGTTGTTGCAATCCCCGAATGGGTTGATTTCCCGAACCCCGTCCTAACTCTCTAGGATTGACATCAATAGCATCGGTTTCTATTTCTAAAATATCCAGTCTTAACCCGGGAATTAATGATAATCCCCGCCCTGCAATTCGCAGGCGCTCAACTTTTCCATCAAGTAATTGATAGCTAGGGCTGTTATCAATCCGGACTTCAAGTTGTTCTGCTCCTGAGAGGCGATCGCGAATCGTTTGTTCCGCTAAAATATCTAAGGCAATCCCCGCCGGAGAGACTAAAGTAAGCAGACTGGTGAGCAACAGGGTGAAAAATTCCATGCAGGTTTGATAAGAGAGAAGAGCATCGTTGATCGCTGTTTTTATGGCGAGTCTGAATTATGATTGCCCGACAATTTAGGAGTGGGAGCATCTGGCTTTTGCCACCGCACAAGGGAGCAAGATGCTCCCACTCTTGGGGCGGATTTTCCCTAAGCTTGGAAAGCACTCAGGTTCTTGATGTCATCTAGGACACGGTTTTTACTCCGTTTTCTGGAGTCACTAATGGACCTTTTAAACCATCTGTCTTCATGTTACCTAACTGCTGAAGATAAAGCCTCTTCAATCCAGGTTTTGAGGGTTGCTGCGACTTCAGAGATGGCAATGTCATGGGAGGTTTTAGTAGCCCGTTCAACGACTTCTACTTTACCGGCTTTGAGAGAGCGACCCGTCACAATTCGATAGGGAATTCCCACTAAATCGGCATCTTTAAATTTCACACCGGCCCGTTCTTCCCGGTCATCTAAGAGGGTTTCAATCCCGACGGCATTGAGTTCAGCGTAGAGATTTTCTGCGACTTCCACCTGGTCCGCATCGGAAATATTGGGAATGCAAATAATGGCATGATAGGGAGCGATCGCCACAGGCCAAATGATGCCATCTTTATCATAAGATTGCTCGACGGCTGCCTGGGCTAATCGAGAGACGCCCACCCCATAGCATCCCATGACTAACGGGACATTATCCCCTTGTTCATTGGTATAGGTTGCTCCCAAGGCTTGGGAATATTTAGTGCCCAGTTGGAAGATATGACCGACTTCAATGCCTCTTGCACTTTTGAGGAGTTGACTCGGGTCATGAACTGCCCGATCGCCTGCTTGAGATTTGCGTAAATCAACAATGCGATCGCTTAAAGGAAACTGTTCCCCCCAATTAGCACCAACGACATGATAGCCGGTTTCATTGGCCCCAGTGACAAAATTCTTTAAGTCTACTACGGTGCGATCGGCAAATCGTAAAAATTCCGGTTGCAACTGTTCTGCTGGGGTGATATAATTATCCCCTAAATCTGGACCAATATATCCTAAAGGTAAAGGCTTGAGGGTTAGTTGTTGTTGCACCTGTTCTGAGGGAATATCTACAGCAATAATTGCATTTCCTCCATAATTGGAAGCTAATTTTGCCAACTCATTATAGAGTTTCACTTCATTGACTTCTAAATCACCGCGAATACTTACTAAAACCAACACCATTCTCCCATTGTCATAGACAACTCGATAAATGATGTTCTTGACCACTTCCGTGGGAGAACAGTTGAGAAATTGACAAAGTTTATCAATGGTATTGGTGTTAGGTGTTTCTCGCTTTTCATAGAGAACAAAAGCACTCGGTTTGGCATCGGCAGGTAAAGAGGTTGCTTTTTCCACGTTGGCCGCATATTTGCCATCTTCGGTATAAAGAACTTCATCCTCTCCTGCTTCGGCCAAGATCATAAATTCCTGAGATGCTGCCCCACCAATGGCCCCGGAATCAGCTTGAACCGCGCGAAATTCTAAGCCACAACGGCGAAAAATATTGCTATAAGCCCAGTCCATATCCGCATAAGTTTTCTGTAAACTGGCTTCGTCAGCATGGAAAGAATAGCCATCTTTCATGATGAATTCTCGTCCGCGCATTAATCCAAAGCGGGGACGAATTTCATCCCGAAATTTAGTTTGAATTTGATACAAATGCAGGGGAACTTGACGATAAGACCGAATCATATCCCGGGCGATCGCCGTGATGATTTCCTCGTGAGTCGGTCCTAAACCCATTTCTCGTTCCTGGCGATCGGTGAGGGCAAACATAATCCCTTCTGCCTTGGTGTAAGTCTCCCACCGTCCTGACTCTTGCCATAACTCCGCCGGTTGGAGTTGCGGCAACAAGCATTCTTGAGCCCCTGTGGCGTCCATTTCCTCTCGGACAATGTTGGAGACTTTTTTAAGAACTCGCCACATTAAGGGCAGATAAGCATAAACGCCACTGGCAATCCGACGGATATAACCCGCCCGTAACAGGAGTTTATGACTGGGAATTTCCGCTTCTGCGGGGTCTTCACGGAGGGTAACAAACAGCATTTGTGATAGGCGCATCACGGTTTCCTTTTTTTAGACTTAGGGAGAGTATTATCTCAGAAAAAGTGGGGCGATTTCCCACAACTCCGGCGCAATTCTAGCGAATTTTCCTGATTACAGGCCAATTCCACGATACCAGACTCTCGAAGCAATTGCCTCAATCCCTAGATGCGGTAATCTTACCGATCACAAATTTTCGTAACAAAACTGGACGTTAGGATTTTTTTTTGCGACAATTAACAGAGTCTGAACCCTTAATATGCAGACCAGGCTATTAAAATCATGCCTATTTATCTTTTTTGTTTCGGTATTGGGGGGCTTTTTGTCCTGTTCGCCACGATTGGAGGACTCGACGGTGCAGATTTCGGGGTAGCCTTTGATGCGGACCTGGCAATTGCTGATCACTCTCAGAAGTTAGATCAGTTTAAACGGGGAAGTTGGCTCAAGCGTCTTTTCATCTTACCGTTCTTTAGTCTAAAATTTTGGACTTTCGGCAGTTGTTTTTTTGGATTAACGGGATTGGTCTTAAATTGGCTACGCCCTGAAATGCCCCCGGATCAAGTGGCTAAACTGGCGACGGGAATGGGAATCTTTTGTGGCACTACGATAGTCTGGATCCTCAGAAGTCTCGGACAACGCCATGCTAATAGTCTGACTCGTTCTAGTGATTTAGTTGGACTTTCGGCGATGGTCCTCTTGCCATTTAATGCGGAAAGCAAAGGCAAGGTTCGGGTGAATATTAAAGGGGCAAATGTTGAGTTCATGGCTTTTACAGATGAACCTCGCTTTTTTAATAAAGGAGACAAGGTTTTGATTGTGGGCCTTAAAAATAATCGTTTATGGGTAGTTTCAGAAGACTCTCCAGAGTTACTCAAGCCTGAATAATTTGACCCGATAAGAGCGCTATTTTCTCTTAACTTGATCGAAGCCTCAAAGACCCTTGTTTAATTTACTCAATCTGACAGGAAATCAACGCTATGCAACTGATTGTTCAAGCCTCAGTCCCGAGTCCTAATGCCACAGATTCTGGAGTGGCGATCGCCAAAAAACCCCAAATGCAAAACTCTACCGTCCAAATTGCTCAAATCGATCCGTTACCGGCGACGCCTCAAGCTAGTACGACTGATCGATTAATTTCAATCGGGGGAACGATCGGGTTATCAATTTTTGGTTTTTTGATATTTTTGTGGATTTTAAATCAAATTCTCTGTATCTGTAAACCCAATGAAATTTTAATTTTATCGGGGTTAAAACGAAAAACCAAAGAGGGCCATGAATTAGGATATCGAGTCACCCGCCATCGCACCATTTGTATTCCCATTTTGGAAACGGTTAAGCGGATGGATTTGACCACGATGCCGGTGCCCGTAGAAGTCAAAAATGCCTATGCTAAAGGGGGAACTCCCCTGAATATTCAAGCGATCGCAAATGTGAAAATTTCTAGTAATTCAGAAATTGTTGGCAATGCAATCGAACGCTTTTTGGACCGCGATCGCCAGGAAATTGTTCGGGTCGCCCGAGAAACCTTAGAAGGCAACCTGCGCGGCGTGGTTGCCACCTTAACCCCGGAAGAACTTAACGAAGATCGCCTCCGATTTGCGGAAAGAATTACTGATGATGTTCAGGATGATTTGCAACGGTTGGGATTAGAAATTGATACGTTGAAAATCCAAAGTGTTTCTGATGATGTAGACTATCTCAGTTCCATCGGACGCCGCCAAATTGCTGCGATCGTCCGGGATGCGGAAATTGCCGAATCCAATGCCTTGGCTGAAGCGGAAGCCGTAGAAGCGCAAAGTGAGCAAGAGTCTGAAGTCGCCAAAACCCTTGCCCGGACTGCGATTGAAGAAAAAAATAACGAACTGCGGAAGATCAAAGCCGAACTCGATCAACAGGCGCGATCGGAAGAAGAACGCACCAAAGCGGCAGCACAAGAAGCCCGCGCACGTGCGGAACAACTGCTACAAAGTATCCGCGCGGACCTGGAACGCCTCCGCCTAGAAGCCGATGAAGTCCTCCCGGCAGAAGCCGCAAGAGCAGCCAAAGAGTTGCGATCGCGCGGGGAAGCTGCTGCATTTGAGGAAAATGCCAAAGCTGCCGCACAAGTCAACGATCTGTTTACCGAAATCTGGCAAGAAACCGGCGCGGATGCCGCAGAAGTCTTCTTAATTCAACAGATTGAAATGGTCCTACGAGAGGTAGCAAATATTACTCAGCGGGTTCACATTGATCGGATCAATGTGATTGACAATGGTGACGGAAAGGCGATCGCCAGTTTAGTCAATGCCTATCCTGAAATCGTCGGACAATTCCTCGATCGCGTCGATCGCACCCTCGGCATTGATATCATCGGCACCCTGAACCGGAGTAATGGAGACAAATCAGAAGTGTCTACGGTAGAGAGTGTGTAGATGGGAGATGGGGAGGAGGGGGAGGATGGAGAGAATACACTTCCGGTCCCCTCCCCTTGGCAAGGGGAGGGTTAGGGTGGGGTCCAATCCCCCCGGGATTAAAAGATGGGGGAGATGGGGAAGTGACCCCTTATGCTATTAACCCTTGCTAACACTACCTCCCGTCCCCTCCTCACAACAGATGACAAACGACAAATTAGGAGATCTAAATGGAAGTTATTCTAGGATTACTAGCAATTTTAGGTGCTGCGGGTGGTGCGGGTGCACTGGTGATTAATAATCTGTATTACATTTGTCAACCCAGTGAGGTGCTAATTTTTGCAGGGAGTGCACGTCCCCTGGATGATAATCGGATGGTAGGATATCGTTTAGTCAAAGGAGGTAGTAGTATTCGCCTCCCCTTGTTGGAACGTGCCTACCGCATGGATCTCACTAACATGATCATTGAACTGCGGGTTACCAATGCCTACTCTAAAGGTGGCATTCCCTTGAAAGTAGAAGGGGTGGCGAATATTAAAATAGCCGGAACGGAACCCACTATTCATAATGCGATCGAGCGGTTACTCGGCAAAACCCGCAAAGAAATCGAGAAAATCGCCCAAGAAACCCTAGAAGGAAATTTGCGTGGTGTTTTGGCTTCCTTAACTCCGGAACAGATTAATGAAGATAAAATTGCCTTTGCCAAAAGTTTATTAGAGGAAGCAGAGGACGATTTAGAGAAGTTAGGCTTAGTGTTGGCTAACCTGCAAATCCAAAATATCTCTGATGATGTGCGATATTTGGATTCCATTGGACGGAAACAGCGTGCAGAATTGGTCCGAGATGCTCGGATTGCAGAAGCAAAAGCTAAAGCTCAATCTGTAATTCGTACAGCAGAAAATGATCAAAAAACTGCCATCAAGCGCATTGGTAGCCAAGTGGAAATCACTCGTGCAGAAGCCAATCGACGCATTCAAGATGCGAAGACCATTCGAGCCGCATTAGTGGCGGAAGTTGAAGCGGAAATCGGGTCAGAAGTGGCACGAACTCAGGCGGATGTCGCTGTACAAACTGAGCGAATTAAGCAAGTGGAACAACAGTTACAAGCGGATGTGGTTGCACCGGCGGAGGCACAATGTAAACGGGCGATCGCTGAAGCAAAAGGGAAGGCATCTACCATCATTGAAGATGGGAAAGCTCAGGCAATGGGGACAAAACGCCTTGCTGAATCCTGGAGATCTGCGGGGCCCGCAGCGCGTGAGATTTTCTTGTTGCAAAAGCTGGAACCCCTCCTCAAAACAATGGTTTCTACGGTTCCCGATGTGAGGGTACAAAATCTGACCTCTATTGATACCACCAATGGGAATACTGCCGCAAAAATGGCGTCATTTATCGAGCAGTTGCGGGCGAGTACCGGGGTAGATGTGGCCGGTGTTGTGCGAAATTTCGGGTCGGGGGACAGAACAGAGGCACAAGGGTTGAATCCCGCTAATCCCGCTAAATTGCCCGATACACCCCTTCTTTCCACCGCAGCACCCATCGCACAAAAGGTTCCGGGGACGAAGACAACGAGTGCAAAACAAGCAGTGACTCCGATGAATGCGTTGTATGCGGAGGTCCAGGCATTTTTAGAAAACCTCTCCCAGGGAAACCCTTCTTCCGCTGTCGCGGAACGGGCGATCGAGCAGCATATTAATTTCAATCCTAAGCTGAAAAAACAGTTACAGCGACTTAAAGAACTCGGAGGAACTGAGGCAGTCCGTGCCGTGTTTGACCATCCCAGCATTCAGGTTCCCACCGGCATGATTGAAGTTTGGATTGACAAGTAATCCAGACAAATATCAAGCTCAGAAACGACTGAGATCGTTACTAAAAATAGGGATAAAAAGTTCAGAGTCTTGTTCCTAGTAACGACTTCAGTCGTGCCGTTAAAGGCTATGCGGTAGCATAAGAGGTGGCAGTCGCTCTTTCTTTGATGACTTTGGGTGTACCGGCAACCAATCTTAAATCTTCACAAGAAAAGGTTAGATAAGGTTGAGTAAAGTTCAACAGGGCAAATGGACTCTCCGGGGGGATGACCAATCTACTTTTAACTAACCCGATCGCCGAGGTGAATTCTCCCGGAAACAAGAGTAAATTAGACCCTAGGGTACTAAAGCTGGGGAAGGTAAATGGGATAGGCACCCGGAAGGTTTTTAGACTATAATTAAGACTACACAGAAGGCGATCGCCTTGTCGAACGATCACGCGATCGCCCTCGTCTTTTTCCCAGGTAAATTCGGCTAATTCTTTCGGCAATCCCCAAATTTCTCGACCCCCAGCAACGGAATCAGGATGATCCACATAAATATGAGAAATCCATGCGCCGAACTGCATTCCGAAACGCACTAATGCAGAAACCACAATTAATTCATTATATAAGAAAGTTGACCCGGCCCCATATTGAGCGCAATAAACTCCTCCCAAGGTTTTTCCCGGAAAAACTTCCACAATCGCCAAATCTGAGGGAACGAGCGATCGCACTCGATGAGTATCAAGAGGATGGAGAGTTTGCACGGCACGGCCTTTAAGCGTCCAAGGTGCAGGGGGGTAAGGCATAAGTATTGCTCCAATGATTAGGCTCGACAAATCGGCTCAATCTAGCTTCGATTTACCTTAGCACAGCTTCCCCCAAGGCGTCTCTATCTAACGATATAAGGGAATTAACTTTCTGGACCAGATTGATGCGATCGGTCCAATCCAAACCCTTCCACGGGAGTTGTTTTTTATTGACTTTCATTTTAAATCATACCCGAGGTAGATCCCCCTGTCTCCAAACTCGTTAAAATTTATAGAGTATTGGGATTAAAAATCTCTTGGATAAACCTCTATAAAGCCCGACGGTATCTAGTGTTATAGGTTTTATCTTTTCTAAAAACATTCATTTAAACCTTGAGTTTTGTATCATCATGTCTTTTCCTAGAAGCAGCGGTATTTTACTGCATCCGACCTCCTTTCCCAGTCGATTTGGCATCGGAGACTTTGGGTCTGAAGCCTATCAATTTATTGATTTTTTGGCTGAAAGTGGACAACAACTCTGGCAAGTATTACCCTTGAGTCCTACAGGATATGGCAATTCGCCTTATATGTCTTATTCGGCTTTTGCGGGAAATCCGATGTTGATTTGTCCTGAATATTTGCAAAAAAAAGGGTGGCTTACTGAGGAAGATTTAGCTCAAATTCCAGATTTTTCCAAGGGTTACGTTGACTTTGAGAAAGTCATTCCGGTTAAGATGAAGTGGCTAGAAACCGCCTACCAAAATTTTCAAATCCACGCCACCGCTGAACAACATCAGCAACTTCACAACTTTTGCGATCGCACCGCCTATTGGATTGAAGATTATGCCTTATTCATGGCCCTAAAAGAAAAACATCACAGCGCTGCTTGGAACTCCTGGGAACCCCTAGAAGTTCGCAACCACCAACCGGAAGCCCTAGAAACTGTCCGCCAAGAACTCAGCGATCGCATTAAATTTTATAAGTTCTTGCAATTTGAATTTGACCAGCAATGGCAAGTGTTAAAACAGTATGCCAATCAAAAAAATGTTCAAATTGTCGGCGATATTCCCATTTATGTAGCCCATGATAGCGCCGATGTTTGGGCCAATTCTGACCTATTTTATTTAGACGAAGAAACCGGAGAAACGTCTTTAATGGCCGGAGTTCCGCCGGATTATTTTGCTCCAGAAACTGGGCAGCTTTGGGGAAATCCGGTTTATAATTGGGAGAAATTAAAAGAAACTGAATTTGAGTGGTGGGTTGAGCGGTTTAGAACAACATTTGATGCGGTAAACTTATTAAGAATTGACCATTTTCGAGGCTTTGAAGCCTTTTGGGCCGTTCCCCGAGGGGAAACCACCGCTAAACATGGACAATGGTTAAAAGGACCGGGAATAGAATTTTTTGAAGTCATTAGCAAGAAATTAGGCAAATTACCCATTATTGCCGAAGATTTGGGACTGATTACCGCCGAAGTTAATGGACTGCGAGAGCATTTTGATTTTCCCGGCATGAAAATTTTACAATTTGCCTTTGAGTCCAATCCCGAACTCCATTTTCTGCCTCATAACTACAAAAATCAAAATTGTGTTGTTTATCCCGGAACCCATGATAATGATACAACGGTGGGATGGTATCAACAACTGCCCCCAGAACCCAAAGAAAAATTATGGCGTTATTTAGATAAACCACAATCAGCAGAAAAGGAAATTCATTGGGAGTTAATCCGCTTAGGATGGCGTACCATCGCCAATCACG
>CBFGOM010000114.1:0-20961 GCA_965650385.1 uncultured Oscillatoriaceae bacterium | reverse complement strand
CCTTTGTTAAATCCTTGTGGTAGGGGAGATGGGGTAGGGGAGATGAGATGGAAACGACAGCAAATCGTTACTACAAAATTATTAATCATCCCCATCTCTCCCATTCTCAGTGTTCCCAAAAATAGTCCGCAATGGGTCGATCGCCCATTGCGGGGAGTTCTTCAGGAAGATTAAATAACACCGATCGCTGAACAAAAGGTTCCATTCCTAGGCGATCGCCCACTCGTCTCTCCACCCGACTGGGAATCCCATATCCATACACAATATGCCCTTGTCCTGCTAAAACAACCACCTGCGTCTGAGGATTTTCTTTGAGAAATTCTGTAATCGTTTCAGCCATTGTTTCATCCCACAAAACTTGTGCTAAAAAGAAATTCTCAAACTTCAAACTTGACCCCTGTGCTGCTGCTTGATGCTGTTCAAATACTTCACGGGCCATCTGCTGATAATTCAGATTATCCGTCTTAATTTCGGCAACTGGTGGGATATATTCTCGGTCTTGTATGCTTAACCCTTCTAACCCATCCCGTGCTACTGTTCGGGTAACTTCCATCGGTGCATTTAGTGCTAAAATGGGTAGCTGATGTTCTTTGGCAAACCGCACAATTTCAGCATAATACTCCCAAGGAAACCCCCAGCGTTGCTCATATTCCGTTTCTGTAATCAGTTCCGCTTCGGTAATTTCTCCCTGTAAATAACGATTGAGTGCCCCTTGATAGGGACGTTGAAACATTTCCATCGCGATCGCCATATTAGGATTCTTCCCATGTAATGCGCAGATAATCTCCAACTGTGCTTGATGATCCGCTTCATTATCGTGAGTTTCCCCTAAATAAATCACATGGGCTTTACCTAATTCTGGCAACACCTGTTCTTGGAGTAATAGTCGAGAAAATAGACTATTAAGTTCAGGAATTCGCGGGGTAATTTCTGCCCCTTGGACTGATAAAGTACAAGCTAAAATAATCCCCAACGAGCAAGTACCGAGTTTAATCAGGTCAGCTTTTTTCATCAATTAATCAATTCTAGGAACATCGCGATTGTCTGCAGCAAAAAAGGGTTTTTGGTTAAACCCAGTCAAGCCCGCAATCAAAGAATTGGGGAAAGCCCGCACCTTTTGATTGTAGACTTGCACGGCTTCATTGTAACGCATTCGTTCCACCGCAATCCGATTTTCTGTGCCAGCGAGTTCATAACTGAGATTCTGGTATGCCTGAGAGGATTGCAATTGAGGGTTAGTTCCGAGAGATTGATTAAAGCGATTAATGGCTACATTAATTTCAGCGATCGCCGCCTGTTTTTCTGGTAAATTTTGGGCTTGAAGATAACTTTCTCGCGATCGCATCAACAGGGCGATCGTTTCTTGTTCCGCCTCCGTTTGGACTCGCGCCAGACTCACCAAATTAGGAATTAAATCCGCCCTCCGCTGAAACTGATTTTCAACCTGTGCCCAACTTGCCTCCACATCAGAGGCGCTGCTTGACAGAGAATTATAGGTAAAAATTCCCCAGAGGGCGACTGCCACTGCCACCCCTGCCGCCACCTTTGTCAAGGTTTTTTGGTTTTTCTCTGCTTGTTGTGCCTGTTGCGCCTCAATTCGGCGTTTTTCCCGCACCTCTTGAATCGCTTTATTGATAAACTCTGGGGGAATTTGTACATCCGCCCCTGCCTCTTGCAATTGCTGCTGAGAATAGCTATTTTGAGACCCTGAATAGTAGCGGGAAGCCAGTTCTAGCACTTCCTCCGCCATATCTTCAGGAATTTGAGAATTAGAATCGTTCATCGTCCCCTCTCTACCCAATTCATAACAAAATGTTAAATTCTCTTCTAATTTATCTCAATCAATGCCAGGATGTAGCGAAGTAATGCAACTCCTTCTGATCAGTCCAAGAATGATATAACAAGCCGGATTGAGTCAAAAAAGGGCCAAGTCCCACTACATTGTATCATTCCAGTCTAATATTAGGACGCGTTTCTTAAATCTTGAACAAGACTTAATCCAGTCATTTACTTTATTTTTATAATTTATGAATTATTTTTTTAAAATTTTCTTTTTTAATGACTCCAAAAAATAGAGGTTTTAAATTATGACACCATTGCTCAAAATAATCCGAACATATTTTGGAATCAACTTTACTAAAATAAGAATACTCTGGACTATTTTACTCTGCTTATCTTTGATTGGCTTTCCCTTGCTCAGTCATGCTTTGTCAGTACAAGATGTGCCAAATCCCCGCCAACAATCGGGGGGATGGGTGACGGATATGGCAAATATTCTAAGCGAGAGTACGGAAACTGAACTGAATCAGATGATATCAGAATTGGAGTCAACCACGGGGGCAGAAATTGCGGTGGTTACGGTTCCTGAAACCGCACCCTCTCCCACGCCAAAAGATTTTACTACGGAACTTTTTAATGAGTGGAAAATTGGCAAAGAAGGCATAGATAATGGGGTTTTATTTTTAACTTCCGTCGGAGATAGAAGAATTGAAATTGAAACGGGATATGGTGTCGAGGGACTCTTACCTGATGCCAAAGTAGGTAACATTATTACGACTCAAATCACGCCAAAACTGCGCGAAGGAGATTGGGATGGAGGCATATTAGCGGGAACCCTAGCCTTAGTCACCGAGTTATCGGGAAATCCCTCAGTCAAAGAAGTTTCAGAACCCTCTTCTCCCACGCCATTTTTAGGCATTACATCTCTGGTTGCCTTTGTCTTGTCTTTCGGTGGCTATAAAAAAGTTCAATCCATGACAAAACAACCGCTATTCTTAGAACCTAAAGGGCGATCGCTGGTCATCGGTAAGTTTGACAACCGCCTAAAAACGGTAGTTTATGCCTGGATTTATTGTACGGTATTTACTCTCTCCTTCGGCCTAATTTTGCTGATGCTCATCGGTGATCCCTCCGGGATGCTGTGGCAAAAATTCGCGATCGCTTCCCTGGTAGTTGGGTCTTTATTTTTGATGGTCGATCTATGGCGAGGGATGTATCAACACGTCACAACTAATGCTCTGGTAAATACGCGATTTTTAAACTCAAAATTTGTCGTCATTGTCGTGACTTTTATTTATTTTAATATTTTGTTGGGATTGATTTTTCCCATTGTGGTCGCTACAATTTATGGAATCAGTGAAGCTAGTTCTATGCCTGTGTCTGGTTTCACGGAATTAAGCGGGTTATTCCTATTTCTCTGGGTGGTAGTTTCTATCCTAGTGAGCTATATTGTTTCTCGGGGTATTATCTCCCTAATTCGATGCAAGCTACCCGTGAAATGCCAGAAATGTGAAACTCCCTTAATTAAACTGAATCGAAACATTCTGAGCGATCGCTTCACTCCCCCGCAACAAGTCGCCCACCGATTAGGCAGCACGCGATTTGAAGGGTGGCATTGTTGCCAGTGTTATCCTAATGATTCATCTAGTTTTCATCTCAGGCGCTATGTGGTCAATCAGCATCGCTTTAGTGAATGCCCCGATTGTCAAGAATTCACGATGATTGTCGTTGAACAAAAAACCCTGAAAAAAGCCACCTATCAAACCGAGGGAATTATACAAATGATTTATGAATGTCAATCTTGTAATTATCGCGAGGATAAGGAACAAGAAATTCCCCGCTTAACAAGGCACCGTAGCAGGGGTTATGGTGGTGGTGGTTTTAGTGGTGGCAGCAGTGGCGGTGGCGGTGGTGGTTTTGGTGGTGGCAGCAGTGGCGGTGGCGGTGCTGGAGGTAGTTTTTAAGGAGTATTCTAGTCACCCTTTTTCTTAAAATTTGCCCCCTTTGATAGAATCAAATCACCCTAATTTTAAACCTGAAAACTGGAGTGAAATGAAACGATGATTACTCGAAATACTCGGATGAAGCAAATGCTTTGGGGACTATTAATCGGATTTTCCTTTATTCTATTTCCCCTCATCAGTCATGCCCTAACTGTCCAAGATGTTGCCAATCCCCGGCAAGAATATGGCGGATGGGTGACGGATATGGCAAATATCCTCAGCAATGAAACTGAAAATCAACTCAATCAGATGATATCGCAATTAGAGGCAACTACCGGAGCTGAAATGGCGGTAGTGACAGTGCCAACAACGGCTCCCGCCTCTAGTCCCAAGGTATTTACAACGAACCTATTTAATCACTGGGGAATTGGTAAAGCGGGCACAGATAATGGAGTGCTATTTTTAACAACTATAGGTGAGCGACGGGTGGAAGTGGAAACCGGATATGGACTTGAGGGTATGCTGCCGGATGAGCAAGTTGGGAATATTCTGAAAACGCAAGTGACGCCTCGATTCCGAAAGGGAGATTTTGAGGGAGGAATTTTAGCGGGAACCCAGGCATTAATCGCTATCATTTCTGCACAGTCGCCACCTGTAATCAGTGGAATTGAAACTGAAACTTTTCCAAGGGATTGGACACCTTTTCTATTAGGGGGAGGGGGCGCATTAGCCACGATCGCTGGAGGAACAGTCTATTGGAAAAGGCGGCGACTTTTGATAGAACCTACCGGGCGATCGCGTTCAAAAAAGCTCTTTCAAAACCCGCAACGCCTTTATTGCAAGCAGTGCAAACACCCTCTCAAACCCCTAGAAGAACCGGAAATTGATTCCCATTTAACAGGTCCGGAACGGGTTGCTCAACAATTAGGAAGTGTTCAATTTAAGGGAGTGTTCTGTGCAACTTGCTATCCGAATCACCCTATCGATGGCATTCACGTTCTTAGTTATGATACTCAGTTATCTAATGTTATCCATTGTCCCACTTGCCAAGAATTAACCGTCACCCGCCAAGTGACAAAAACAGTCGAACAACCCACCTGGAATAAAACCGGGAAACAATGGATCGTGACGGATTGCCACTGTTGCGATCGCCACGAAGAACTCCTCGAAGAGATTCCCCGCCTAGAACCCCCTTGCAATGCTGTATTCCTGCCACCTACCGGGCGATCGCGAGTTCAGGACCAACCGTGCTTTACAGGACCTCGGGAGTGCGATCGCCCTGCTCATTGCCAGATTTGCCGCTATCCCCTCAACAAAATCCAGGGTTACCCATTGCAATGCTTCCTCACAACGGCGGAAACCACCGCTCAAACCCTCGGTAGTGTTTACTTTATCGGGTGGCAATGTCCGAATTGTTACCCCCAATCCTGCAATCCCCTGGTTCACATTCGCGGTTATATTCAAAACTCAGCTATTTTGGAATGTACCATTTGTCAGGAATTAACGGTCACTCGCACCGAACAAGTGATTGAGCAACCGACCATTTGTAATACAGGCAGTCAGGAGATTCGCGATCGCTGCCACTGTTGCGGTAACGAAAGTATCCAATACATTCTCCTTCCCGCCTTGCCTCCCCCGCCTCCAGTTTGTACTTCTGATAGCAGCAGTACCACCAGTGCAGATAACTCCAGCACTTCCGGATGGGAATCCAGCAGTTACAGCAGCGATAGCAGCTACAGCAGTAGTGATAGTAGTGACTTTGGCGGAGGAGAAAGTGGTGGGGGGGGTGCCGGGGATAATTGGTAGATTGAAGTTGTGCGATTGGTCCCGACTAGAAACCCAGTTTTTTGAAGGATGACCCAGAATTTCCAGAAACTGGGCAAAAACTCGGTTTCTGGAATCATAGGAGTGCAGAGCATGGATGCTATAATAAAATGTTTATTAATGCAGGACACTCAGGGAATTAATGGGTACAGACAGCACTATCCTCGATGAAGCATGGCAAGTTCTTGAAAAATCGATTATTTATTATAACGGTCATCCCGTCGGAACCGTTGCTGCTTCAGATCCCAGCGCTGAAGCACTCAATTACGATCAGTGTTTTATCCGAGATTTTGTCTCCTGTGCACTGGTATTTTTAATCAAAGGCAAAACCGAAATTGTTCGCAATTTTCTGGTCCAAACCTTAAAATTACAAATTAAAGAAAGACAACTGGATTTTTTGGAAGCGGGTCGAGGATTAATGCCCGCTAGTTTCAAAGTAGTCCACGGCAAACATGAAGAATATTTACTTGCCGACTTTGGCAACCATGCGATCGGGCGAGTTACGCCGGTAGATTCTTGTTTGTGGTGGATTTTTGTCTTGCGCAATTATATTAATACCACCGGCGAATTGTCGATCGCCCATCAACCGGATTTTCAAAAAGGTATCCGGTTAATCATGGAATTATGTTTGGTGGCTCGCTTCGATATGTACCCCACCCTCTTAGTTCCTGATGGCGCTTGCATGATTGATCGACGGATGGGCATTGATGGACATCCGTTGGAAATTCAATCTTTATTTTACTATGCTTTGCGATCGGCCAAAGAACTCCTGTTGAACAATGTAGAAAACTCCTACATTAATCAAGCTGTCGAGAAACGATTAGAGTCGCTCAAAATTCATTTGCGCCAACATTATTGGCTAGACCTCGATCGCGTTAATGCGATTTACCGCTACAAAGGGGAAGAGTACGGGGAAACCGCCCTTAATCAATTTAATATTTATTCCGACTCCATTCCCTACGATCGCCTGAGTCGCTGGTTACCTGAAGGCGGAGGCTATCTCGCCGGAAACCTCGGCCCTTCTCAACTCGATTGCCGGTTTTTTGCCCTCGGTAATTTAATGGCAATTTTATCCGGCTTAACCACCCCCGAACAATCCCTAGAAATCATGACCCTGATTGAAAAGCGCTGGGAAAATTTAGTGGGACAAATGCCCATGAAAATTTGTTTTCCTGCCTTAGAAGGGCGGGACTGGGAAATGATGACCGGATGTGACCCCAAAAATCGGGCTTGGTCCTATCATAATGGGGGAAGTTGGCCCGTCTTGCTGTGGATGTTAACCGCAGCGGCCCTCCATACGGACAAACCAGAAATTGCCCGCAGAGCCATTCAAATTGCTGCAAAACGCTTACAGAAAGACGACTGGCCGGAATATTATGATGGGACAACCGGCAGACTCATCGGGAAAGAAGCCAGAAAGTATCAAACCTGGACCATCTCGGCCTTTCTGTTGGCCGAAGAAATGATTGAACAACCCGAACATTTATCGATGATGGTATTTTAACCGGACATCCGGAGGGCCTGAGTAGACTGTTTCTCAAAAATGTTGCTTTGCGCCAGAGTCTGCATGGGAATGGGTGTGGTAAAGGTCCTAATCCCCAGAGGGGGAGATCGATCAGGGATACCCACAGGGGTGAAGTCGCCCTTGAGTTCAATTTCTCAGAATATTTAGCAAGAATATCCCCCAAACCCATAAAATAAGAACTCGGCAGTTTAACAAGCAGGTGTTTTCAAGCAGTGAAGCTCTTTGTCTACCACACTCCCGAACTGACCCCCACCGATAGCGTGCCCGATTGCGCGATCGCGGTTGACGTTTTACGCGCCACCAGCACGATCGCCACGGTACTCAATGCCGGTGCTGAAGCCGTGCAAGTGTTTAGTGATATGGATCAGCTCATGCAACTGAGCGAAGATTGGCCCGCTGAAAAACGCCTGCGTGCTGGGGAACGCGGGGGGGCCAAAGTTGAAGGGTGCGACTTGGGAAACTCTCCCTTAGATTGCACCCCTGAACGAGTCAAAGACTGTCGTTTGTTCATCAGTACCACCAATGGTACAAGGGCGCTGCAACGGATTGAAGCGGCCCCCTCGGTCCTCGCAGCAGCGTTAATTAATCGCCAAGCGGTGGTGAACTATCTGCTAAAAACCAATCCAGAAACCGTTTGGATTGTCAGTTCCGGTTGGGAAGGTAGCTATTCCCTAGAAGATAGCGTCTGTGCCGGGGCGATCGCCGATGGGTTACTTACAAAGGGCAACTTCTCCCCCAAGGAACTTGCTGGAAATGACGAGGCGATCGCTGCCTTAGCCCTCTATCGTCACTGGCAAGACGATTTATTAGGCTTAATGCATCACGCCAGTCACGGCCAACGCCTGCTCCGTCTCAACTGTCATGAAGATCTAAAATACTGTTCCCAAACCGATATTTTAGAGATTGTACCCCGACAAAAAGAACCGGGGGTTTTGGTTAAATAAACTGTTCATTTTCAAGATATTAATGGGTAGGGTTGGCAATGCCAACCTTGCTTTTTTTATGTGAATTCATTTCACCTAAATCTTCCCTTTTACGCCATCAATAAATTCCTGCATCTTTTCATAATGAGAGCCTTTCCAGTAAATTTTATCACAAGAACTACAGCGCCGAAATTCATCATAATGTTCTCGGGTTTTCAGTTCCAAACGCTCTAAAATACTTTGTTTAGTCACAGTTTCCAGTAACCCATTGCAGTGAATACAGCGACTAAACGGCAGAATAGCATCCAACAACTCAAACCGGCGCAAAACTTCTTCCAGACGCTCATGAGGATTAGTTGATCGCACCCAATACCCGTGAGTGACCATCCCCCGCTTCAGCAACCCGATATCTCGCGTTAGCAAAATGCGATTTTCATGACTGGAAACCCGCGCTAACTCTTCATCAGGATAGTCATTGCGATAAAGAGTATCAAACCCCAACATTCGCAAAAATCCCGCCAATTTTCCTAAGTGAATATCCAACACGAAACGCGGTTCCGGTTGGGGACGCAACCTCACCCGAGGCGAAAGTTCAACCGATTGAGAAATCGGATAGATATCGCAGCGATCGCCATCTTGCATCTGATAAGAAAAATCTACCGACTTGCCATTGACGGCGATCGCCTCAACTTCCGGATGGGGAATCCCAAAGGATTCAATAGAATCTTTAATCGAGGGATGGTTTTTGAACTCATGGGTCAGGGCCGCATTTTTGCTGTCCCTGGGTAGAAAGTCGTTCAGTTCCGCATGAAAACGAAATTCAGCGCGGTTCATAGGATTTTAGAAATTAATTTATGATGATTTTAACAAATGTAATTGTATTTAGCTACAAGCCTGCAATAAATCATCTAAAAAACCCCAGACTATCTTCAATTCTATTCCTAATTTTAGCAGGCTAAATTAACACTAGATGAAAAACAATTTTAGGGACGTCTTCCCATTTTAAACTTCTACAAAAAAGCATCCCTTTGTTTCTATTTACCTTGCCAGAGATGGATCAAAGACCTCCATTAAATGAGTTGCAATCCGTTGGGAAGCACCTGGTTCTCCCATGCGACGCTGACCATTTTCACCGATGAGTTGCAGCAAATCTGGGTCCCGTAGGAGTTGCTGGATGACTTCGGCAACTTGATCCGGGCGTTTGACTAGAGTTACTGAGGGTCCCAGGAGGCGGCTTTGTGCTTCGGCAAAGGCGGGGGTGAACTGGGGACCTTTTCCGGGGAGGGCGATCGCCGGTTTGCCTAATCCCACAAATTGCTCGGTTGCCGTTCCTGCCATCGCGATCGCCACATCGCCGTAACGCAAGCACTCCACAAATCCTGTCTGAGTCAGCAATAAGCGGGCGGTTTTCTGGGTAAAGGTGAAGGCACCAGATGCTTGTAAGGAGGCGATCGCCCGATCAATTTCCGATGATCCTGGATTATCTCCAATCCCATCCAGGAGAGAGGAGTGGCGATGCCATCCGTAATTTTCCAACTCCTGGGAGAAATGTTCGATATTTAATCCCGGGGCGATCGCTGCCAGAATTACAGGATGGCGATTGGTGAACGTTTCCACCACCGATGCCAGTCCCCAGAGGATTTGTTGCCAATTTCCATAAGCTTCCGGTGCTCTGGATCCAGGTAATAAAGTGACTACGAGCGATCGCTGAGTTTCCTTCTGTTCCGCATCCGGGTCATAAAAAATTGGGGCTGTAGCATCCACCTCCAAATCATCCATCATTGGATTCCCCAAGTCATAAGCGGGAATCGAAAACTGTTGTAAGGTTTCTGTAGTGAGTGCATCTCGGGGGAAAACGGCGCGACAGCGTTTATTCCGCATTAAAGCGCGTTCCCAGGGTAAATAGACCGAACCGGACCAACTTTCCAACCGTTCAAACCAGGTGCGACGGGGTAAAAGTCCCGCTTCATCTCGGAGATAATATTCAGATTTGGCAGTACCGATAAAGGCGTAGGGAAGACCACTCAAACGGGCAAACAGCAAGGGGACAATATCCCCGACGGCTAAAACGGCATCCCCTTGTTTCGCCCATTGTCGAATCGCTTGATATTGTTTCCAAGTTAACCCGAGTAATCCGTGGGAGATATCACCTAACAACTGCCGTCCATCCATATAGACAAATCCCCCCGATGGCATGGGTTTGACGGGACCGACAATTTCAACCTCCGGCAGTTGTAGGTAGGCACGTCCGTCCCCGACAAGGGGAAGTGCCGCTAAGTCTGGAGAATGCGGATGCTGCTGGAGTTGGCGCAACACCCGCAGGGCGATCGCGTCTTCTCCATGACCATTACTCAGACAGAGTATTTTCAAATCTCACTTCCTCCATTGATTGCTCTCCCAGCCCGCCCTTGAGCCAAATTCATAAATTAATGTGTTAAACCTATTGTCATCCCCAAAATTTTGATTATAATAGAAAGAAGACACGGGGCCGTACTGGTTTCGATAGTGGAGTGAAAGCTGCTCCGTGATTCAGGCCGAGAGTGAGTTGTCTCTCGTCAATCCCCAACTCAAAAAAAAAGTAAATGCGAACAACATCGTTCCTTTCGCTCGTAAAGCGGCCACTGTTGCTGCCTAAAAACCTCTAGCAGGTTTGAGCGGTCTGTAGCTTGACTCCGTTAAAGGCTGCGGACAAACCCTCAACGGATGCTCTAGTAAGGTTTCTCTGGTTACTTGCTAGTTAAGACTCAACCTGAGTATCCTGTCATCCGGGATAATGGATGGTCCCCGCCCAGAGGGTTAAATGGGCTACGCCTGTGAATGAGCGGTAGGTGAATACCTCTGCTAGACAGCAGTTCGATTCTGCTCGGCTCCATAGTTATCAAAAAAGTCAACCCATCCGATACAATCATGTAAAGGGTGGGTTGATTTTTTATGAACTCTAAAACAGCGATTGTTATCTGTGAAAACCCCCAATGTGGAAAGGAATTTACCAAGCCTTTAGCGGAGTTTAAACGCAGTGAAAAGCTGGGTAGACAGCATTTTTGCTGCTTAAGCTGCTATGGACAATGTAAAGGGGTTGCACAACTAGAAGGAAAGAGAACCACAGCACATTTAAAAAAAGGAACAGAAAAAGATGAATTTTCTCCGTTTCGTCATCCTTTAAAAATTATCAGAAAATCGGTTAAGCAGCGCAAGATAGAGGCTTCGGTTACTTTACAAGACCTCAAGCAAATTTGGGACCAACAAGGCGGAATTTACCCTTATACGGGATGGGATTTGGTGCTGTTCCCTTGTACAACCGACTACCAATCCCGTCTTTTAACAACAAATCGAGCGAGTGTAGACCGGATTGATTCCTCGAAAGGCTACAGTCTTGATAATATCCAATTTGTGGCAGTGATAGCGAATTTGGCTAAACATTGTTTTAGGGAAACGGAACTCTTCGACTTTTGTCAGGCCGTTTATCAACATTATCAAAGTCGAGGGAGGAGTATCGACAGTATTTCTATGGGACCCGATGAGGGATTAGAACTCTGCACTCAATCAAATTCTGTTACTTTTGATTCTCCAAGGCATGGTTCCCGAATTGACAGCTATTCTCCGTTTCGGCAGCATTTGAATTTAGCTCGAATGCACGCTCGGATGAAGGGACGGGAATGCAGTCTGACTTTGGAAGATTTAAAGCAACTGTGGGAAAGGCAGGGGGGACAATGTGTTTATACGGGATGGGAATTGGAGAATCCCCTGACTACGAATGGGTGGTTACGGCGCGATCGCCATCCTCGAAGGGCAAGTTTAGACCGAATTGATTCAACCCAGGGATATCGGTTAGGAAATGTGCAGTTTGTTTCAGTGATGGCGAATTATGCGAAGCGGGACTTTGAGGAAAAACAATTGTGGGAATTTTGTGCCGCTGTGGTAAAATATCGTTGTCAAAAAGAGTAAAAACCGGAAAGCACTGCCTACTTTACCGATTCAAAGACCTTTCCCCTCACCCACCCTGTATAATTTTCGATAAAAGAAAATAGGGTGGGAATTACCCACCCGATAACACTCTACTTTGAGCAACTTTTGGAAGCATCTACAAGAGTCCTTCTTGGGGTTTGAGCCATTTATTTAAGGTGGTATGGATGGTGTGTCCTATTTGCTGTTTCAATCGCCACGCAGCAAATGCCTTATCATACTCTTCTCCAGTCAATTGGTAGGTTTTCCATCCTTTCAGGGCAAGGAACAATCCCCACAGAAATAGAATCGGCAAAGTCCAGGTCAGGGTGTGAGCAGTCAGTAGATTCAAGACGACTAAAAATGAGTTGGCAATTCCATAACGAACGAGATTATTTTTAAACTTAGTCTGGCGATAAAGGTCAAAACTATGCCGTTCTTTCACTTGACCTTGGTTAAGTAGCCATTCTTGTTCGGCATGGGCGATATTTTCTGGAGGAATGCCTAGTTCTTTGGCGATTTCTAGCAGTTGAACTCTGGAAAACTCTTCGGATTCAGTTTGGCGGGCGATCGCCAAGTGAAGGATTTGCTGAACGGCTTCTGGGGTGTAATATTCAGGCATTGTCGTTAATTTCAATAGAGGGGAAGGGAGGTGATATTTCTCAAAACACTTTTTATTGTTATTGTAGCGAATTTCAAGCGGTAACCAGGGGCGGTTGAGTACGGATGACTCCCCCGGTAGCAGGGAAGCGGGGCGATCGCCAAACGGTGATCGTCTTGAACTGGACCAGAAACAGTCGAAAGCGCGATCGCCCCCCCCTATACGGAAATCCCCCCGCGATCGCTGCATAAGCGCCTAAAATAAAACCATCCAATTTAACATTTTTTTTTCCGTTGCTCATTGCTGAATTCCTCTAACCCTTCGGCAGATCATCCCCAGTTTTTCTGTAAGACTGATAGAAACTGCCTCCGACTCATCCCCTCTAATCCGTCATCTTAACTTTAAAAAAACGATTGAAGCTGGCCCTAACCCTTAACAATGCCTGAACCCTATCATCCTGCCAACCCTTCCATGTCCATCAATCATTCCCTGATGTATTCCGCTGCCCTGGAACGGGCAATTGACCCTAACCCACCCATCGTTTCCCCGGAAACATCCTTGGAAGAAGTCCTTGCCTTAATGAGTCATGTTAGAAGTAGCTGTCCCTTGCCTTCCCCCACGGACTCCCTTCAACCCAATATTTTGCATTCTGTGAGGGCGAGTTGCGTCTTAGTCCTAGAAGGTGCACCCACAGTTTCTGAACAACTGAATGCGATTCGAGATACTGGAAAACTCCCCGATCGCCCAGACCGAATTTTTGCTAGTAAAGTGGGAATTTTTACTGAACGGGATATCGTCAAAATGACCGCTGCTGGCGTTAATTTAAAAACGGTCAAAGTCTCCACTGTTATGACCTTCCCGGTGGTCACCCTCACCGAATCCCAATCCCATGATATTTTTACCATTTTGTCTGTTTTTAGACAACATCAAATTCGCCACCTTCCCCTAATTGATAACCAAGGCTATATTTTAGGAATTCTCACCCCAGAAACCATCCGACAAGCCCTACAGCCGGTCCGTCTTTTAACTCAATTACGGGAAGTTAAAGACATTATGAGTCCAAACGTAATTCAAGCGCCCATAAACGCTTCTGTGCTTGAATTAGCGAAATTAATGGCCGATCGCCGGGTAAGTTGTGTCGTCATTTGTCAGGATGCTCCCGACACTGAGACACCCTATCCCCCAGCTAAAATCCCCGTGGGAATTGTTACGGAGCGCGATTTAGTTCAATTTCAAGCCCTGCAACTGGACTTAGGGAAAATGCAGGCTAAAGATGTGATGAGTTCGCCTTTATTTTCCCTCAGTCCCCAGGATTCTGTGTGGTTTGCCCATGAAGAAATGCAGCGCCGACGAGTGCGCCGGTTAGTAGTTTCTAGTGCCGAAGGATATCTCTTGGGTTTAGTTTCACAAACCAGTTTATTACAAGCCTTACATCCTACGGAAATGTATGGGGCGATTGAAACGTTACAGGAAGTTGTCGAAAATAGAACCAAAGAATTAAAAGAAGCTAATGAGCAATTACAACGAGAAATAGAAGAGCGCAAACGGGCTGAAATTGCCCTGCAAACTGCCCATGATAATTTACAAAAATTGGTAGAAGAACGCACCGCAGAACTTCGCGCCACTAATGCCAAACTTGAACAAGATATTCGCGATCGCCAGCGAGTTGAAGCCGCCCTACGCGAGTCTGAAGGCCAGTTGCGGCAGCAAGCCCACGAATTAGAAGCCGCCATGCGATCGCTCCAGCAAACCCAATTCCAACTCATCCAAGCCGAAAAAATGTCCAGTCTCGGACAATTAGTTGCTGGGGTTGCCCATGAAATTAACAACCCCGTTAACTTTATTTATGGGAACCTTTCCCATGCAACTCAGTATATTCAAGACCTTTTAGAATTAATTAATTTGTATCAAACTCATTTTAATAAAAAAGTTCCAGAAATTGAGGATAAAATTGAAGATATTGATTTGGATTTTTTAGTAAGTGACCTGCCTAAAATGATTGCTTCCATGCAGATTGGCGCCGATCGCATCCGGTCAATTGTCTTATCCTTACGCAACTTTTCCCGTCTGGATGAAGCGGATAGGAAGCGGGTTGATATTCATGAAGGACTTGATAGTACCCTGTTAATTTTACAACATCGCCTCAAAGGCCATCCAGGACGCAGAGAGATAGTCATCCTGAAAGAGTATGGAAATTTGCCCAAAGTGGATTGCTATGTTGGTCCACTCAACCAAGTGTTTATGAACATTATCACCAACGCGATCGATGCTCTGGATATGGGACATAGCCTCAACGAGCGATCAAATGGTAAAACGTCGTTGCGATCGCCTTTATCCTCCATCCCCGCCACCTCCCCCACCATCCGAATTCGGACCCAACTTAACGAGCGCGATCGCATCAGTATCTCCATTGCAGATAATGGTCCAGGCATGACCGAAACCGTTCGTCGTCGCTTATTTGAACCCTTTTTTACCACCAAACCTGTCGGTAGTGCCACCGGATTAGGATTATCCATTAGTTATCAAATTGTAGTGGAAAAACATAAAGGACAATTGCATTGCCATTCAACCCCCGGACATGGCACCGAATTTATGATTGAGATTCCTCCTTTTCAACCCTATTGTGAACCGCCCCTATTTGAGCCAACCACCGAGAACAACTGATCACCGGAGTCCTAAGTGCGCAGATAGCGACTGCTTAACCGTTCAAATTTCCCAGGAATAGGGAGAGACAGTCAACCCCAGCCATGATAGAATAGAGGGTTTTCAACTGTTTTAAACCCCAGCCGACTCAATCAGTCGATTGTCCTCAAGTTTAAATCATTTTAATCCTTGAATCAGCAATGATAAGATATAAAACTTATTAGAAAATGTCTGAACCTAACGGTTCAAGGTCGGCATTCAAAGTGGCGTTTGGGACCCGGAGCAATACCCTCCTGGCCTGAAGCTATGCCAAACGATAGGAACCAAAACTGACGCACCAAAACAGGGGAACATTCGTGCTCGATATCAAGCAAATCCGGGAAAATCCAGACACCATTCAGGAACGCCTCAATCGGCGAGGGGAAGGGTATGATTTACAGCCGATATTAGATCTTGATCGCACCGGGCGAGAATTAGAGACCCAGCGATCGCAAATTCAAGCCCGCAGTAACGAAATTGGCAAGCTGATCGGTCAACAGATGAAATCCGGCAGCAAACCCGATGACCCTGCTATTCAAACCTTAAAAGAAGAAGGTAACCAACTCAAAGCGCAACTCAGCGAACTCGAACCCCGAGAAAGAGAACTCAAAGCCGAACTCGACAACCTCCTCTTAAACCTCCCCAACCTACCCAGCGACTCCACCCCAGTGGGTAAAAGCGAAACCGAAAACGTCGAAGTGCGGCGCTGGGGTGATGAATACCTACCGAAACATGACCAAATTCGCCCCCACTGGGAAATTGGCGAACAGATGGGGATTATCGACTTTGAACGGGGCGTAAAAATTGCTCAAAGTCGATTTATCAGCCTGATTGGGGCTGGGGCCGCCTTAGAACGAGCGCTCATTAGCTTTATGCTCGATCGCCACATTCGTCATGGTTATACAGAAGTCATGCCGCCGGTGCTCATTAATAGCACCTCCCTCCGAGGGACCGGCCAACTTCCGAAATTTTCCGAAGAAAGCTTTCAATGTAGTGAGGATGACCTCTGGTTGGCCCCCACCGCCGAAGTCCCCGTCACCAACCTCTATCGCGATGATATTCTCGCACCGGAGAACTTACCGATTAATCACTGTGCCTATACCCCCTGTTTTCGCCGGGAAGCGGGGGCCTATGGCAAAGATACCCGAGGATTGATTCGACTCCATCAATTTAATAAAGTAGAACTGGTCAAAATTGTGGCCCCGGAAACCTCCGAGGCTGAACATCAAGCCCTGGTACAGGATGCCGAAGCGATTCTACAAGCATTGCAACTGCCGTATCGGGTATTGGAACTCTGCACCGGAGACCTCGGCTTTGGGGCCCAAAAGTGCTACGACTTAGAAGTCTGGTTACCCTCTTCCGGCAAGTATCGGGAGATTTCTAGCTGTTCTAATTGTGGAGATTTCCAAGCTAGACGCGCCTCCATTCGATTCAAAGAAGCAGGGAAAAAGGGGACTCAATTTGTCCATACCTTAAATGGATCCGGTTTGGCTGTAGGGCGCACAATGGCAGCAATTTTAGAAAACTATCAGGATCCAGATGGGACGATTCGGATCCCCGAAGTGCTACAACCCTATCTCAGTGGGAAAACCGTCTTGTAAGGAGATAGGGGAGATGGGGAGGATTGGGGAGATAGGGTCATTTCTTCCCCATCCTCCCCTATCCTCCCCATCCCCAGAAACCGCCTGGGCAGCCTAAAATAACAATAAGTCAGGATTTACGCATAATCTCCAGTCGGACTGATGGACTGCGTAAGTCCGAATCATGAGTGAAGACTGACTCATTGAGACAGTCGGTGATAATAACGGAGTTTAATTGGGGTTTGTAATGTCAGTATTGGCAGCGATCGCGGTTCTGGCGATGCTTATTTTCGTCCACGAACTGGGACACTTCATGGCAGCCCGATTACAGGGCATTCACGTAAATCGTTTCTCCATCGGATTTGGGCCCATTTTATGGAAATACCAAGGCCCAGAAACCGAATATGCCCTACGCGGCATTCCTTTGGGGGGCTATGTCGGGTTTCCCGATGATGATCCCGACAGCGAAATTCCGCCCGATGACCCGAATTTACTCCGCAATCGCCCAATTTTGGACCGGGCGATCGTGATTAGTGCTGGGGTCATTGCGAATCTGGTTTTTGCCTATCTGCTGTTAGTCGGACAGGTGGCAACGGTGGGGGTGCAAGACTTTGAGTATCAACCGGGGGTAAAAATTGCCCAAGTGATGTCGGAGGAGAGTGCCGCTCATCGAGCGGGGATTCAGGCCGAAGATATTATATTGCAAGCCGATGGAGAGGATTTAGATGCTTCTGCACAAGCGGTTCGCTCTTTGATGGAGATTATCCAAACCCATCCTGAGCAAGTTCTGGAACTCGCAGTGCAGCGGCAGGATGAAACCTTTACAGTGCCGATTTCCCCGGAACGAGATGAAACTGGGAAAGGGATTATTGGCGTACAACTGGCCCCTCACGGGACCCTGATTCGCCATCGCGCCGAGAGCATTCCGGCAGCGTTTGGGGAAGGTGCGGTTGAGTTTCAACGGATTACGGTTCTGACGGTGCAAGGATTTGGACAGTTAATTCGCAATTTCCGAGAAACGGCGGATCAAGTGTCGGGTCCGGTAGCAATTGTGGCGATCGGGGCGAATATTGCCAAGTCCGATGCGGGAAATCTGTTCCGATTTGCGGCTTTAATTAGCGTTAACCTAGCGATTATTAACATTTTGCCGCTTCCGGCCCTCGATGGCGGTCAGTTGGCATTTTTGTTAATTGAAGGCTTGCGCGGTAAACCGTTGCCGACTCATATTCAAGATGGGGTGATGCAAACCGGGTTAATGTTGCTGTTGGGGTTGGGTATTTTCTTAATTGTTCGGGATACAGCCAATTTAGGTTGGGTCCAACAGTTATTTCAATAAAGGTAATGAAGGATGACGTCAGGATTGCCGTTCATCCTTCATTCGTTTGGCAATTTTTTTACTATGAATATTACTCGGAAATGGGCGGCGACGAAACAACGGGCGATCGAGATTTTAATTCGCCTGAAGCGATTGTATCCAGAGGCGGACTGTACATTGAATTATGAGACGCCGGTACAATTATTGGTAGCGACAATTTTATCGGCACAATGTACCGATGAGCGGGTGAATCAGGTAACTCCGGAGTTGTTTCGACGGTTTCCGGATGCACAGGCGATCGCCCATGCGGATATTGAGGAGTTACAACAATTAATTCGTTCCACCGGGTTTTATCGGAATAAGGCCAAAAATATTCAAGGTGCTTGTCAGGCGATCGTGGAAAAACACAATCATCAAGTGCCAAAGCGGATGGAATTGCTCCTGGAGTTGCCGGGAGTTGCGCGAAAAACAGCCAATGTTGTCCTAGCAAATGCTTATGGGATTAATCAAGGCGTAACGGTGGATACCCATGTGAAGCGGTTATCCAATCGGTTAGGATTGACGGAAAACACGGACCCGGTGAAGATAGAACGGGATTTAATTCGCTTGCTACCTCAAGAAGATTGGGAAAATTGGTCAATTCGGCTGATTTATCATGGACGAGCCGTTTGTAACGCCAAAAAACCCGCTTGCGATCGCTGTGAGTTAGCGGATTTATGTCCAGCAGCCGATGTGAGTTTACTTCCTAATGTATTGGGATAGTTATTTCTAGGATTAAGGCTGATCAATTCTAGGAAATAATGGGCAAAAGCCAGAAACGGCTAAAGTCGTTACTAAGAAATCAGGAATTTATTTCCTGTTTGTAGTAACGACTTTAGTCGTTCTTTTGGGTGGTTTTTAATCATCACTTGAATTGACTCATATTAATAAATTTAAAATCTAATCAAGCTTAACCTTTTTTCAAAGAGGGTAGATGGTAATTGGGGTCATAAACTTTTCCGTCTGGCATGAGTGCACCCGTTAAATCAGCCCCACTCAAATCAGCGCCAGTTAAATTAGCATGGGTTAAATTGGCTCCGCGTAAATTGGCTTCACAAAGCTTTGATTCCGATAAATTAGCTCCTTGCAAATCTGCTCCTTGCAAATCTGCTCCCGATAAATTACTGCGAATCAAATTAGCCCTTTTCAAATTGGCTCCCGTAAAGACCACCCCTTTGAGGATGGCATTGGCAAAATTTGAGTTGTAGTGGGGTTTTTCAAACTTGTTTGATGAATTCAAGGGAGATTTAGGAAGAGGTGAGGTAGAATTTTCTTCAAGTTCAGTTTGAGCAGTTTTCATAAACTTAATCTTTATTAATTGAATTGAAGTCGGTCTTCAACAGTCTCTCCAATCCGATTGGATAGAGTCAGCCCCCTGATCCTGCTGTGACATTGGACTGAGGGTGGAATAACGGGGGGTGAATCTTGCCGAGTTGTGGGGTTAAGGGTTCCGCCCGATCGCAGAAGCAGAGATTTCAACGCTTGATCCAGAACGGGGTTCACTCCAGGGGGAAGCGATCGCATGGGGACGGAAATTTCCCCAAGACACCCCTGAATCCCATCCGAGGGAAGACTCTCGGCTTTCTGGAAGTGGATCCGGTGCAGAAGCATCGGGTAAGCACTGTTCTGGCTGAGGGTAAGGGACCTTAACAACCCGCAACCGCCGCTCAGTTACGCTATGATCTTGGAAAGAGTAGCTAGGTTCAGGATAGGGGACCTGGACCATCTTCCGGAGTTTCCATCTGGCCCCTACGCAGGTGGTCGAAGGTCCACAATGACGGATTTCCGTAGGAGAAGCAAGAAATTTGTCAGAAATTTGAAAATTATATGAATTCATCTTGCAACTCTCCCCCAATTAGAGTTACAGTGGGTATGGGTACATTAGAATAGTGGTTTTGCGGTTTGGGGCACGTTTGTGTCCCAACCTTTTCTTTTGTAGGGGGGCTAGGGGTCAAGATTAGAGGATCCATAGATTTAACCCAGAAGATTGTAGAGGTTTTGCGTTAGGTTCAGTTTCCAGTGGCAAGGTCCCACAAGTGGAGATTAGAACGTCCTGAACAGGGTTGTGAATAGTGGTTTGGACCTTGCCTGGTTTTAAACAGGGTTGTGAATAGTGGTTTGTTTGGACCTTGCCTGGTTTTAAACCGGGTTGTGAATAGTGGTTTGGACCTTGCCTGGTTTTAAACCGGGGTGTGAATAGTGGTTTGTTTGGACCTTGTCTGGTCCCGAATTGGGTTTTGAATAGTGGGTTGGACCTTGCCTGGTCCTGAACAGGGGTATGAATAGTGGTTTTGACGGTGCCTGGTCCTGAATCGGGTTTTGAATAGTGGTTTTGACCTTGTAGGTCCTGCCGGAATCAGCCAATTTGATTGTGGATACTTCTTGACTCTCCGACCCAGTGTTGATTCAGGGAAGAAAGTTTTAAAGTGGGTATCGAGGCTGCGGAGCCTCGGTACCCATTGCCCTCAACCGTTGCTTATCCTTAGTATTGTCTATGGATGTTTGCGATCGCGTTTGCAAACTGTTCAAGTTCTGTATAACTTTGAAAAATTCTGTTTGACTTTGGAAAAATGTTCTAATTTTTTTCAAAATCAGTACACGAAGACCAGCCGGGAGGGTCCTGCTTAGGCCCAGGACCCCCCAATTGATGATTGAGGGTTTCTAGGGGAGACTACGGGTTTAAACAGGCGACTAGAGAGAGATGACGCGGTTAAGGAGGGTACAGAACTCACTCAGGAATCCAATCTCAGCCTGGTCCCACGATCGCCCTTGAGAATGATAGACCGTGAGGACCCCTTGCCATTGTTC
>CBFGOM010000113.1:0-21308 GCA_965650385.1 uncultured Oscillatoriaceae bacterium | reverse complement strand
TTGGGCGCAGGCATTGCTCCCCTACGAGAAATAACGATTTTTCGTCATTAAATTTACTCCCCATCCAGGGCGCAAGCATTGCGCCCCTACGAGAAATAACGATTTTTCGTCATTAAATTTACTCCCAATTCAGGGCTTCGAGCATTGCGCCCCTACGAGAAATAACGATTTTTCGTCATTTTTGACAGGGGTAGTTGATAGAGCCCCACCCTTCAGGGTGCAGGGCTTTTTTATTGCACGCTCGTTTCTTCACCTAAGCGGGTAAACCGAATTTCAATCCGTCTTCTGCTTTCATCCGGGTTCGGATTGGCATTCCCAAAATCTCCCGTGGGAGACACCAATTGCGCCGCAGAATAGGGGCGAAATTGTAATCCTTGCAGCTTACCTTCGGTGCGTTGAATGGTTTGTAAAATTTGCACCACAGCTAACGCCCTCATTAATCCTAAATCCGCATTTGAACCCGGAACTAACTGTTCAACTTGGGTTGTCCCCACAGCAACTTGTGCTAAAGAACGGTCTAAATTACTGGAACTGGCATTATTCGGTTGCCCGTCCGTATGTCCAATGATTTCTATAACATTGATGTTATAAGCTGCGGCGTTGGCTTCAATTTGCGGGACTAATTGACTGCGAACATAAGTTTCTAAAGCATTGGGAAGTTCAGCACTCCCCGAAGAAAATTGATAAGCCCCGGTATCCCGAATCACAATAATTGGAGGGGCTTTTGGCGTCGCCATTTCCTGTTGCAATTGCCCTTGTAAGGTTTGGGTTTGAGCGGCTAAGGCGCGATTTTGGGCCGCTAAGGGGGCAAGTTGGGATTCGGCTAAGGTGGCGCGGTTTTGGGCGCTGGTGAGGTCAATTTGGGTTCTCAGAAGCTGTTGGCGGAGGGCTTCTTCGGTTTCTCGCATACTGGAAATGGAGACTAAGGGTTTGATAATCGCCAGCAGCAGCAAGAAGCTGAGAATCATAAAAGCATTTGACATCAAGTCCGTAAATGCGGGCCAAATATCAAATTCTGGTGGCATTTCATGCCGCCTAGACCGGGATTTCATGGGGTATTTTCTCCGTTAATCAGGGTGAATTGGTGCGGGTTTAAATTTGCTTTGGGGGTGAAATTTTATGATAAAAATGGAGGGGTTAACATTCAATTTTGTTTGAGCCTGCGTAGGCAGGCTTGGTCCCTGTAGCCCCACCCTTTAAGGTGTGGGTTTTTATTCATTTTTCAGGATTTTCTTCTTCCTCCCAGTTAACCAGTTGTGGGTTAAAGGGGTCATGGGAATTGTTGGCAGGAGGAGGACTCAACCGAGTGGGTGCCATTGCAGATTGTTCTTCGGATTCTAAATGTTTGACAACTTGGGCGAGTTGTGATTGTACCGCATTGAGGTCATTACCAAGTTTGGAAATGCGAGTGGTAACAGGGTCAGTGGCGGGATTAACTGCATGACGATCGCCGAGGGAGGCGATGAGGCGATCGCCTAAAGTTTGCATTCCTCCTCTCATTTCTTCGGTAAACAGTTTCAGGGTTTCGACTAATTTATAAAGTTCGGTATGAACTTCGACAAAGCGATCGGTTCGGGTTGCTAAACGCTTTTGTAAGGTATCTAAGGTTTTGATGACTGAATGGAAAATTTGAGCGCTTTGCTGCATTTCTCCCACCACATCGGCTAATGCTTTTTGATTGTTTTGAGTGAGATTCAAAACTTGACCTGAATTCTTGCTTAATCCGGCGATTTCTTCCGATAGATGAATGGTTTCCTGACTGGTAGTTTGCAAAGAGGCGATCGCCAGTTGCAAGGCTTGGGTAGATTGATTTAATACCGAAGCGGAACGTGCTAAATCCCGTTGGGTATTGGCTAAATTATCCGTTGAACTCGCTAGTTTATTGGCAAATTGGCTCTTTTCAAAAATTTGTGCCGCCTCCCGAAACATGGTTGCACCGGACATCATGGAACTGGATGATTCCATGAGGCGATTATAAACTTGAGTCGCCAGATGATTGGCTTGGCGGTTGCCTTCAGTAATTTGGTCTACGCTTTCCCCTAATGAGGAAGAAACCGCTTCTTTGACGGAGACAGAGAACTGATTAACAAAGCTGGAGAAGAGAGTTTCGAGGCGATCGACCGCTTTATCTAAAGGCGATCGGCGATTTAACGCAGGGCCATAAATATTATCAATATAATCTTCTAACGCGCTGATGAGTTGATATTTGGCAATACTGGTATTTCGGAGTAAATTAACCACGGTCAACAACGCACTACAAGCGACGGCAGTTAAGCTACTAATAAACGCCACCCCCATCCCTTGCAAGGGTCGTTGCACTTGTTCAACCAGCGCATCAATACTCCCAACACCAAACTCATTAATCGTTTGGCTAAGTTCGGCTAGGTTCATGGTAATTCCTAGGAACGTTCCCAACAGACCCAAGGAGAGTAAAAGATTGGGTAAAAACCGACAGAAATAATCAATTTGTTCGTTTTTGAGGAGATATTTACTATAAACTTGGTCAATTAATGCCCCAGTATTCATGTGTTCTAAAGCAGGATTAGACTCCTTGCACCTTAGCTCAATTTCTTCAACAATTCTGGGTTTTTTAGGGGGATTGGTGTCATAAATTAAACCCCGAACCCGAGAGGCTAAATAAATTAAATGTTGATAAACTCCCCACCGGAGAAATATCGTAAAAAAGGTCAGGACAATGAGGCTGAGAACAAATCCGAGCAAGTAGGGAGGCAACAGGACAGAATTGAATGACTCTATGAGACCCAATACAAACGGTCCTTTAACGGGAGAGAAGAATTGACTCATGACGGATTAATACTGGGTTGATAATTGCAAAGCCTGTGGTAGCATTGACTCTACAGACTAACCGGGCGTATTTTGCCCGAAAGAAATAGAAACAGTCAAGTTTCTGGCACTTGATTCGTCATAATTTCAATCCATCCTAACTCAAACCCGGATCAGTGGGGGTGTCAGCTATTGCTTAAAATCTCCGGTGAGGGATGAGATGAGGGGGACAAGAAACCAGGTTTCACCGCCCAAATTTGCTCCAGATTGGCAGAAATTTTGCACAGAAACCCTGTTTCTTATCTCTGCGGTACTGGCGCATCATTCTAGTCTAAATCTCGGCGACCCTCCAATGCACGCGCTAAGGTGACTTCATCGGCATATTCCAAATCTCCTCCCATTGGCAACCCAAAGGCAATGCGAGTGACTCTTGTAAACGGTTTGAGTAATTGTCCCACATAAAGGGTCGTGGTTTCTCCCTCCACACTGGGACTAATGGCGATAATCACTTCTTTGATTTGTTGTTGACTTACGCGCCTCACTAATGCTTGGATATTCAGTTGTTCGGGTCCAATGCCATCCATAGGCGAAATCACCCCACCCAGGACATGATATTTACCTCTAAATTCCCGATTTTTTTCTAAGGCAATTAAGTCCCGAGAGTCGGAAACTACGCAAATTACATCGCGATCGCGATTGGGTGCACGACAGATTTCACAAATGGGTTCTGCACTCAAGTGAAAGCACTCTTTACAAAATCCCACTTGTTGTTTAGCATCCATTAACGCTTTCGCCAATGCCTGAATTTCATCATCGGGTCGCTTCAGTAAATGGAGGGCCAGTCTTTGGGCGGATTTAGGGCCAATTCCCGGCAAACGTTGCAGTTGCTCAATTAAACGAGCTAAAGGACGAGTATAAACGGTCAGTCTCCTGTAGACTCCAAAAGATACTCTTCTATTTTACCCATTTTGGTTCCCCGATGAGTGGGAATTTAGGGCAAACAAGGAGGTTCCTGAAACCCCGTATTTCCCTTCGCGGCAACATGGCAGGAATACGTCAACGAAGCGGAGTTATTTCCCTGATTATTTTCCACGGTATTTCCCTTTCCTCCCCCTGTCCCTTTGGCTAATATTCCGCCATTGACAATATTATTAGCAATAGTGACATCTTCCATCACCCCAGGCGCATTATTCGTATCGGCATTTACATAAATTAGCTCAATGTCCGTTAGGTCAGCATTGACTCGATTCCCGAGAATCTCCACCTTCTTAATAGAGGGAATTTTGTACAGTCCAATATAAGTATTCCCCTGATTATTCCGGAGAATCGCCCCATTCACTTCGGTTCCCCCGCAACATTCTTGAATCAAAATCCCCTCTCCATCTACACTCAAATATTGAGTATCTCTGATTCGATGGCGATACACTTGATACTGATTTCCTTCAACCAAAACATTGGACCCGGACCAATCAATAGCCCGATTTTCTAAAGTGACTGCACCTTTTGGTTCTTTTAACCCCGTTGGGTCCGTCCACCATTGTTTTCCCCGTTCGTCGCGAACTTGATTATCTTGGATGACTAACCCATCTCCCGAGGCAGAAATGGCGACTCGCATGGTGTGATAAACCCAGTTGTCTCGAATTACAATTCCCGGGCGAAATAGACCCGGTTCTGTATTAGGATTTGCGTTTTTTTGGAATCCCTCAGATTTGGACCGATTCACAACAATTCCATAGTGATTACCATAGTGGAAAGGGACTTTATTCCCTTCCGAGTAGGTGAGAATTTGTTCTCCTTGCAGAGGTTTAACTTGATAACCCGGCTGGTCATAGTTGTCGGTTATTTGGTCATTTATCCGATTATTACTAATTAAAATATTAGCCTTGGCATTAACTGTAATATTGGCAGCAAATCGATAGCTATAGCGTAACCAAGGACTTTGAAAAGAAAGGTCAGGAACTCGCGGGTCAGGTTCTGCCACATTGTTACTGCGAATGCCAAAAATTACAATATTTTGATTATTCCCGTTATCCAAATCTCCCCGCAAGGAAATGGCGGCGCGATTGATATCCAAATGAACTAATCCAATATTACTATCCGTATCTCCCGTAGTGGTGGTGATGGTTTTAAAGGCAGTGTCATTGGGAGTGCCATTGCCAGAAAATTGCGGTTCATATTTGGGGAAGTGCAGTTTAGAGGGGGGATTAAATTCAGAGTTTTTGGCATCGGTGACTGAGGAAATTGCACCGCGAAGAATCACGCCATTCTTTAGGGTGATGCTATCTTCAAAAAAATAAGTCTCCGCAGGAAAATAAACGACCCCTCCCCCATTTGCCGCTGCTGCATCGCGTGCGGCATTAAACCGGGATACCATCGTCCTCCCGTCAAAGTCTTGGATATTATAGACGCAATTCCACTTAATTTGATTAGTCCAGGGATAGGAGGAATTAGAATACTGTTCAGCAATAGGATTATCTGTCGGTCCTCCCTGGGGACTGCCACAATTTGAGGCAATCTGTCTCGGGTTAGTTGGCGGTTGTGGCATTGATGTTGGAGTTGCCGCTTGGGTTGCTACAGTGATAGATTCCGAAAAATTTACTGAATTGTCTGCTACTGAATTCGGCAAGATTGGGAGAGAATTTTCGGGAGAAGTGCTGAGATTTGTGCTATAATTAGAGATAGCATAACCGCCGAGAATCAGACTCAACGCGCAACCGGCAAGGCAGACAAATTGCCAGAATTTTTTCCACCGAGGACTGAGGCGATGCTTGGGTTGATTCATAATATCCTGTGATTAAAATTACGGGGATGAGCGGAGATACTTTTAATAGAATTACGGCGATGTTATAAAGTTTTTAAAATGTGCTACAGGGTCGGGTGAAAATGGCTTATTAAGTCTCATCTTTAAAATAACATAACTGCCAGTTTTGACCCGTGATCGCTACTGCTGCTACATAGTCGGGATGCGGGTGCAGTTCACTGATAAACCACTGGGATGCTAACTCGGAATTCCCCTTAATTCTTAGTAATGTGGCAGGCATCCCCGGGATTAGAGATACCTCCACTTCATCCAATCCTGCTAATCCATCACCTGTTGCCTTTAAATACGCTTCTTTGCGAGTCCAAGCATTCAAAAAAGCCGCTTGTTTTTGTGCCATTGGCAAAGCAGCGATCGCCTCTGCTTCTGCTGGCATAAAAAACCGTTTTGCCAACTGTTCCGCATCGGATAAAGAACGAATTTGCTCTAAATCAATTCCCACAGGTTCGGAGGCGATCGCATATAGCGCTAATCCCCCCGAATGAGACAGATTAAAATGCAGATTCTGCTCAATATTTGCCAACATCGGTTTCCCCTTGGCACTGTACTGAAATTCTATCCCTTCCGGTGCAACCTGTAAATAATCTGCTAATAGCGATCGCAACCTCCCTCTTCCCACAATAAACCGATTGCGATCGGGCTCAAAATGAAAGCGATCGGCCCTTTTTCGTTCATCCTGCGACAACATTGCTCGAAATTGGTGGATTTCTTCAGAATTGCGATCGAGTCCAACCCGCCAAACATGAACCTGTTGCGGCGATAATTTTATCTTTTCTGGGGAGAGTTTCCATTCTATAATCATGCAAGTTTGTAGTAATGATTGGAACCGCTATTTCTTTTATTTTCCGGAATACTTTGAGCAGCTATCCTTTTCTAAACAATCTCGTGCTCCTTTTATTTAACGCACAAAGCATTTGTAATTTTCTGGCTGGATAAATGTCAAGAGATAGAAATTGCTTCAGTCGTCAATACCGGAACCTCTGAACTGTTTTCTTCAGGAATATGTTCCATTAAAATCTCCATCTTATTCAAAGCAATATTCCCAAAAATTGTCGCAAAAGCAACATCGGAAGCATCCCGTCCCGTTCCAATTCTAACCATGCCATTTTGAGGTGCTAACCGCGTGGCGTCAAACAAATACCAACGCCCTCCTAAATACGCCTCAAAACAAGCATGAAAATCAGGCGGATTTAACCCATAGGCATATCCTGCCACACATCGCGCGGGAATATTCAAGGCGCGACAATAAGCGATCGCCAAATGAGCAAAATCCCGACAAACCCCAATCCGTTCGGTTGCCGTATCAAATGCTGAAGTGTGGGAATTACTGGTGCCATACTCATAAATCACCTTTTCATAAATCCAATTACAAATCGCCGTTACCCGAGAATATCCCGGGGTCAAATTTCCAAATTCAGAAAGTGCTAAATAATGGAGGCGATCGGACTCGCAATACCGACTTGGATAAAGATAGTGGAACGTTTCTACGGGTAAATCTGCTGGCGGCACTTCAGCAATGGTAGTGGCATCCCCATAAAAGTGCGTCATTTCTACCGTTGCTTGATAGAAAATATTCAAATTTTTGCCCGCAGGGACATTCACTCGAAAATAGCGGTTTTCTACGATGGGGGTAACATATTCATCGATGGGAATATCTGGGTCAATAATTAATTGTTCGCTGAGGATTTTCTGACAATGGGTTTCAACAACCCGGATATTAAAGACAAAGGTACTCAGGGATTCTACATTATAATTGAGCGTACACCCTAGTTTAAATTTCATATTTTTTAACGGGGGGATGGGGTAGAGTTGGGTTTAATTTTAGCATAATCGGGAGGGAAGCGGAAGTATGAGGGTTTTTGGCTTTTTGGAGGGAGAGCATCGACAATAGCGAGCAAGATATGATATCTATAGTAGCCTAGGCGAATACGATCCTGATGGCTCTTTGTAGTTCATGACGTCCTGCGGCAGTTTAAATACTCACTTAATAGCTTAATTGGGTTAAAATCAACTGAAAAGATAATTTTAAGGGGTTGGTTTTTGGGACAAAATGGGAAATCAGGGTTTTGACAAAGCGAAATATGGATTTAAACTCTAAAATGGTAATTATTGGTAGCAATCAGGAGGGCGATCGTGCAATTCATCACTTGGCAGTCTGGGAATAGTAATCCCATGATGGTTGAAAATTTCGAGACAATCCGGCAATGGTGGCGCAATCTCAACGGCAAAGAGATCACGTTGCGCCAGCGCATTCTATCGGAAAACGGCGATGTTCGCGAATTAGATTGGGAACCCCAACGCTTTGACGAAACTTTTGCGATCGCTAATCCCGATGTGCGTGGGATTACCCTCTATTGGCAAAAACCGGGAATGCCAGACGGACGGAATACCACAGTCCGACAACTGCAACTCGACTTCAAACGGCAGCAACTCTACATTTATCCTCAGTCCCAACCTACCTTGGTCATGCAAATAGGACTCGCTGCTTTGAAATATCAAACCTTGACTTTGAAAGATCCAGAAATTTTTGTAGAAGATAAGGAAACTTTAATTCTACGAGATACAACTCGATTAATCGAGGTTAAGCTTAAGCTGACTTCAGACATTATTTCGGGTTTAAAAGAACAATTACCCGAATAAAAACATTATAAATTTCGGTGTATCTACCAATAAAAATTTGTAATTCAGCTAAAAAGTTTTCCTGTTTTTATTCCATGTAGCCCAATTTATTAATATCTTGAGAAACTCCAATGATAAAAACTGATCCATCCCCGAAAAAAGGGAAAAAACTGCCCTCAAAAGTTATAATTAAACTAGGAAAATTCGTTTGGGCAACCCTATGGCAACAGATGATGTCTAAACTTGCGCCGCGCAATCGGACGGGGGAATATATTCGCCCTACGAGCGAGTTTAGAAATTCCGTAGGAATCCAACCGGATAACCCCTATCCCCCAGCAAAGGAACGGTATCGTCTGTATGTGGGATTAGGCTGTCCTTGGGCTCATCGAACCCTCGTGGTGCGATCGCTTAAAGGATTAGAATCGGCCATTTCCGTGGCGATCGTCTCCCCGTCTCCCGATGCTGGAATCTGGGTCCTTGATCAACCCGAATATGGCTGTCAAACCCTCCCCGAACTCTATGCGATCGCCCGTCGCGGATATCAAGGACGCTGCACAGTTCCGGTCCTGTTTGATACACAAACTCAGACGATTGTCAACAATGAAAGTGCGGAAATTATCATCATGCTAAACTCAGAATTTAATGAATTTAGCACCCATCCCGAACTCGATTTATATCCCGAAAGCCTGCGCGATAAAATAGAATATTGGAACGATAAAATTTACCCGGCCATTAACAATGGCGTCTATCGCTGCGGATTTGCTCAAAGTCAAACCGCCTATGATACCGCCTGCAATGAACTGTTTAATACTTTAGATGAAATCGATGCTGTCTTGTCAACCCATCGATACTTATGTGGAGACCAATTAACCCTAGCCGATGTGCGGCTATTTACCACCTTATTTCGCTTTGATATCGTCTATCACGGACTCTTTAAATGCAATAAACGCCGCATCCAAGACTATCAAAACCTCGGAGGATACCTCCGAGATCTCTATCAACTCCCCGGCGTAGCTGACACCTGCGACCTTGATAGTATTAAACGAGACTATTACGGCAATCTCTTCCCCTTAAATCCTGGGGGAATTATTCCTTTGGGACCGACTATCACCAACTTAGAAAAACCCCATCATCGTGAAGTTTTAAGCCATTCTGTAAGTTCGTAGTAACGACTTTAGTTGTTATTTTCCCCTGTTTGTAGTCATGAGTGAAGTTGTTACTAGGAACAGGGAATAATAGGAGTCTCTGGGTTTTAAAAACCGATCGCCTTCAACATTGCCAGATGCTTGTTCAAGGGTGCGATTGTATTGGCAGCGATCGCCCCACTGGCGGCAACAGCAGGTAACCCAATTCCGGGAAAGGTGGAATCCCCACAGCAGAACAACCCCGATAACGGCGTCGTTGGACCCGGAAAAAAGCCGCTTCCCGCAGCAATGGCAGGACCATAAGAACCGCGATCGCGACGTAAAAACCGCTCATGGGTCAATGGGGTTCCCACCAAAGTTACCTCACATCGCTGACGAATATCCGGAATAATCCGTTCTAATCCTTGCCACATCACCTCCGCCCGTTCTTGCTTCAAGTTTTGATACGCTGCACTATTGCGCTCAAGTCCCGCCCATAAGTGATAAGGTTCATTCGCCGGTGTATAAACATGAATGGCGTGCTTTCCCGGTGGGGCGAGGGACGGGTCTAACACTGAGGGAATGGAGACTAAAACGACATTTTGCGGGGCTGTAACTCCTTGACTCCAATCGTTAACAATGATATAATGACAAGCTAAATCTGCCGGTAATTCAGCAGCATCAATCCCCAAATGCAGGTGCATAAAACTCTCACAAGCGGGAGTCGCTTGACGACGACTGCGAAATGATTTCGGAACCGCCTCCTGGGGTAACAATTTCAACGTATCCCATACCGATGCATTAGACACCACTGCTTGTCTGGCTTTAATCACCTTCCCCCCACGCAGACGCACACCAACAACTTGATCGCCTTTTACTAGCACTTGTTCTACATGAGCATTCAGCCGCAACCGTCCCCCCTGTTTTTCCAGTCCCCGAACCAAAGCATCTGCGATCGCGCCACTGCCGCCAATTGGGTACTCTAGCACAACCCCGGGTCGATACCATTCCGCAAACATAAACGCCATTTCTGCGGTGCTAGTCCCAGATGCAGGGAGTCCAGAGAGCAGAAAACAGAGCAAATCCAACCAGTTGCGTATAAACGGGTCCTGAATCACCTCATCCATGATTCGACTAAAGGGCCCGGTAAGTTTGACGATGTTCCCTAAATGTGAGACAGCAGCCGGTGCAAAACGTGCCGTGGCGATCGCCGCCCCCCAATCCCAGCGCAAAGCAGTCGGAGGAATCGCCTTCGCTGCTGCCGCTAATGGTTCCATAACTTGTTGCAACTTCCGCCATTCCTGAACCGCACCCCTGCCGCGCAACTCTTGCAGCACCTCACAAAACGGGTCCGCACCCACGGCAATATTCAACTCCCCTTCCGGAAGATAACAGCCCCAAGTATCATAAGTTAGACAAGGTACAGACTCCCCGATCACATCCAACACTTGCTTAAGTGGGTGAGCCGAGGCAGAGTCACACAAGCCCGAATGCAACGATGGACCCGAATCAAACGTATATCCTTGGCGAGAAAACCCATGCGCTGCACCCCCCGGAATACTATGACTCTCACAAACCGTCACCGCAAATCCATAATGTGCTAACAGTGCAGCACAGCACAATCCGCCAATTCCACTCCCGATCACCACAACATCAGTGAGTTCTTCTTCAGACGGAAGAGTAACAGAATCCAAGGGTTTAGAAACAGGCGTCACAGTTACTTAATCAGACGGTTAGAACAGGATTTACCCATGATATCAGCAATGGGGATGTTCCGCTTACCTATCCGGCAGCAGCGGCAGCAGGCAAGGGAGTCTCCTCTGGGGTTGCCAGTTGAGTTGCTTCCTCTAAAATCCGATAGCGTCCAAACGTAACCTGTTTACCAACGTCTCCAGGAACCCAGTCACTCCCGTTCCAGCGTTGCAGATTTTCAAAGACTTCTGGGTTTTCATATCGCCAAACGTTACGAGTTGGACCAACATCATCAACGGAACTCGATTCAGCCGTTGTAAACTCAATATGCCCTTGACTATTCGTCGTCACTCGGGTAACAATGCGGATATGACCTGGTTTGTGCATTGTATCTCCCGGACGGAGGTCCTGGGGACGTGAGACAGTAGAAAAACGACGGTTTCCACCCCGCAGAGAAATCGAACCCGTATTAGACGGATCTAGGGTTTCCGCCGATGACAAGGGTGCAGATCTCACTTGTTCCATCACCTGATTAAGGGCTTGGGCGACAAAACCAGAACAATCAATTCCGATGCCATAACGAACTAACCAGTTGCGTAAATCCTCCGAGGTAGGATGGCTGGAACCCTCTTGAGGTTCCACTAAACCGCGATCGACCGCTTGCTGTAAAATCACTTGGATGTCTTCGGGGGTCGATTTCCCCACTAATGCTCGCCGCCTCCCCATTCCACCCCGACGATGAGTGGTTGGGCGTCTAATTTCGTTGAGCAAACTCTTGACTTCTGTGCGGGCATTCTGGCGATTCTCCAAGGCTGTTTGCTTGCGATCGACGCCCTCCGCATCTTTATTGATAAAATAGGGTGGATGTACCGTGACGGGTTCCATTCGTTCTCGGCATTGGGTTCCAGTATCTTCCACCCACCGCACAATGATAGTAATATGAGAGAACCGTTGGAGGAAGCTTTCGAGTTGTTGGGTAATGATAGATTCCCAATCGTCCTCACCGGAGGAGACAACGGGGGCGGAAAGGGCATTGTCTGGGGGCAGAGGGTCGCGTTGGATCAGCGATCGCCGAATTGGTGTTGAGTTTCTGTTTCCCGTTTGTTGCACAACGTGAGTTAACTCGTGTGCGAGTAAGGTTTGCCCGCTTTGAGAGTGGGGATTATACTGTCCCTTATTAAAAAAAATGTCCCTTCCAGTGGTAAATGCTCGGGCGTTCAGAGAACCGCTGAGGCGTTCAGCGGTCGAATCTGCGTGAATCTTGACCCCTTGAAAGTCTGTACCAAAGGCTTGTTCCATTGACCGACGAACCGAATTAGCGAGGGGTTGTCCGCTACTGCGCGATCGCTCGATTGTCTGTTCTACCTCCTCATCAACTGGAGCCTCGTTTCCACCAGCGATCGCCGCTGAACTCAATGAGGCTCGATTCACCAAAGGGACTGCATCTAGGGTCGGCTGAGGTTGAATCTGAGGGGGCTGAAGTCCGGAGATTCCCTGATCTCTCACAAATTCGGGCAGATGTTCTGGGGTTGGTTTGGCTTGGATCCGGAGATCTCGGAGTTGACTGAATCCGGTTTCCCTTGGTGACATCGCTGTAGCAGCGGATGCCATCCCGTAATCGGGCATGAGATAGCGCAGCCGGGAAGAATCAGCCCTCCCTTCATCAGTGGGACTAGGGAGACGACGGGCGATCGCCTGCTCATGTTCAGCGGGGGCGACTGGTTTTGCCTGTACTGTAAAACCACGGGCAGTCCAAGGCAATTCTTTTTTTGGACCCGCCGCAGTTCCGGAGGAGGAGTGGTGGACGCGATGGTAAATCATAGGCCAGCCTCTCGGAGTGAATACACTCTAGGAGAAGAATTTTATAAAGTTAGCCGATTCCCTAGGCCGATGTCCTCCCCCAAAAGGCATATTTTTTAGAGAGGCAGAGACCGAGTAGGTTATACAAAGGTCTGCGGTGAGGGGGACGCGAATATTGATTTTGGATTGACTGTGGCGATCGGCGACTAATTAAGGTAATCTATCTCCATCTGAAATAGGCAAGGATAAAAGACATACTTCATGACTCCATCAACTGTCTGACTTGCGCTAAAGCCTTTTCAGCGGGAATGGGTTCAACAGAGCCATTTCGGACCTCCTCTCTCCGGCGCTGGGCCTCAGTCACCCAAGCTGCCTGAATTGCTGAGTCAGCGCTGAACTCCAAACTTTCCACCAACTTATCGGCAAGAAGTGCTCTCACTTCACTAGGCAGAGATAATATTTCCTCAGTCAGTTGCTCAATTGACCGTATGATTTTTGCCAGAACATTGAACTCTAAAATCAAAATTGTAGCAGATTAGGTATAGGACTTACGCATAAACCAGGATAGCGCTGTTCGTACCTACTTCTTGCTGATAAATTGTGACCAACTTGATGAACCTTCAGTAAAATAGGTGCAGTGGTAGAGGGAGAGGGTATGGATGCGAAGCAGTGGCTCAAGGTAAATCGAAGCCTATTGGGTAAAACGGCGCTACTGGGGTTGGGGGCTGTGTGGACTCTAGCAAAGGCGGGGAGTCCTGGGACAGAAGCGGTATGGACTGTGACGAGTGGGATTATCAGCAGCTTGGGGGCAACTGAGATCGAGGCGTTGCTCGATCGGTTTCGCAATCATGGGGAGGTGTTGCGGAATGAGGATTTAGCGAAGGCGGCGGGACGGACGGTGGGGAAAACGTTAGAGGAGCGCATCATCCCCCAGTTCCCAAAGTTGCGCGCCGGATTGCATGGGTTAGCGGATAGGGTGGAAGCGTATTGGTTGGAACGGGTGCAGAGCATTAATGTGTTTGAAACGTTGCAGGAGGACCAGCTTTATCACCTGTTTAGCCAAGCTTCGGAAGGGTTCAGCAACTACCAGGTTTTGACGGGGGACGAGTGGCAGGAGTTCAGTGAGGATTTGGTGGATTGGGGCTCTGGGCGGGGGATGTTGCCTGGAGAAAGGGCGGAGTATGAGGATGTGGTGGCGGCGTTGGCGGGGGAGTTGGCGGCGAATTTTGGGAAGTATTTGCGCCAGGTGTTGAAGGATGACCCGAAAGCGTTTGCGGGGATGGTGTTGGATTTGCATGGGGCAACTTTGGCGAAGATTGAGGAAATTCAGCAGTATTTGCCGAAGTTGGCGCAGCGGGAAGATGTGGAGCGGGTGCTGAGTAGCTTAGACGAGAATTTCTTGCGTCTGATGCGACAGGGAGAGCGCATTGAAGGCAAGATGGACCGACTGGCAGGGGGGGAAGGGGTAACCGCTGCACCCCGTTCCCGGTTGTTTAATGTGCCGTCCTTGCCTCTGAAGTTTTTGCCTCGCTCAGAAGAAGTTGAGGCGATTAAAGCCAAACTGCTGGGAACGGAGTCCCAAACTTTGGTGATGACGGGGGTGGCGCAGCGGGTGGGGGTGCAGGGGATGGGGGGCATTGGGAAGTCGGTGCTGGCGGCGGCTGTGGCGCGGGATGAAGCGGTGGGAGAACGGTTTCCCGATGGGGTGCTGTGGGTGACGTTGGGGCAAGAACCGAACCTGAAGGCGCGATTGGTGGACTGTGTGGGCTATTTTACCGGGACGCTTCCCTATTTTGAGGATTTGCCCCAGGGGAAGGCGGCACTGGCGCAACAGTTGGAGGGGCGCGCTTGTTTGTTGGTGTTGGATGATGTTTGGCAAATGTCCCATGTGGAGGCGTTTTACGGGTTGGGGCCAGAGTGTCAATTGTTGGTGACCACCCGGGATGGGAATTTAGTGAGGGGATTGGCGGCCCAAGGTCATGAGGTGGGGCTGTTGTCGGAGGAGCAGGGGTTAGGGTTGGTGGCGCAGTGGGCGGGGGAACACCGGGAAGGATTGCCACCGGAGGCGGTGGAGGTGGTGCGGGAATGTGGCTATTTGCCTTTGGCGGTGGCGATCGCAGGGGCGATGGTCCGTGGGAATGGGGCAAACCGTTGGCGGAATGTGCTGGAAAAATTGAGAGCAGCGGATTTAGCCCAGATTACCTTCGAGTTCCCGAATTATCCCCATCCCAATTTGCTGAAGGTGCTGCAAGTGAGTGTGGATGCGTTGCCGTCAGATATGGCGACTCGGTATCTGGATTTGGCGATTTTCCCGGAGGATACGCCGATTCCCGAGGGAGTGCTGGAAATTTTCTGGGGGGCGATCGGGCTCGATGCCTTGGCGGTGCAGGATGTGGTGGATTGTTTGGTGGCGAAGTCGTTGCTGTTGCGGGATGAGTTGGGGCGGCTGAGTCTGCACGATTTGCAGGTAGATTATGTGCGCCAAAAGGCGGGGGATTTGACGGCGCGTCAGGAGCAGTTTTTCGCCGCTTATGGTCAACGCTATCCCGAAGGCTATCACGAGGCGACGGCGGATGAGTATTTTGCTCGCTACGCCATTCGTCACCATCTCCAAGTTTGCCCACAGTACATCCCACCGCTGTTACTGGATTTTCTCTGGTTGCAGGGGAAGATAGAGCGCCTGGGGGTGGGGGCGGTGTTGGCGGATTTTGAGGCAGTTCCCGAGGCGGTGGCAAGTCGGGGCCTGGAACTGGTGGGGGAGGCAGTGCGCTTGTCCGCCCATGTGGTGCAGCAGGATACCAGCCAACTGGCGGGGCAACTCTGGGGGCGGTTGTTGTCTTTTGCAGAGATGACCCCCCCTAAACCTCCCTATCGCTATTTCTGGGAGCGGATTCCGGGGGTGGGTCAGCATTTACCCATGTATCCGGCGACTCCTCAAAGGGAGACATTTCCCGCCATCACCCAACTGTTGACCCAGGCGCAACAATGTCAAAGAAAACCCTGGATTCGTCCTCTCTTCCCTAACTTCACGCCACCCGGAGGCCCCTTAATCCACACCCTCATCGGGCATGATGACCCAGTATATGCCGTGGCCATCAGCCCCGATGGGCAACGGGTGGTTTCCGGTTCAGACGATTACACTCTAAAGGTGTGGAATCTGTCCACCGGGGAGGAGGAACGCACCCTCACAGGGCATGGTGACCCCGTATATGCCCTCGCCCTCAGCCCCGATGGGCAACGGGTGGTTTCCGGTTCAGGCGATAACACTTTAAAGGTGTGGAATCTGGCCACCGGGGAGGAGGAACGCACCCTTAGAGGGCATGGTGGGTCGGTATCTGCTGTCGCCATTAGCCCCGATGGGCAATGGGTGGTTTCCGGTTCAGGCGATAACACTTTAAAGGTGTGGAATCTGGCCACCGGGGAGGAGGAACGCACCCTTAGAGGGCATGGTGGGTCGGTATCTGCTGTCGCCATTAGCCCCGATGGGCAATGGGTGGTTTCCGGTTCAGGCGATAACACTTTAAAGGTGTGGAATCTGGCCACCGGGGAGGAGGAACGGACCCTCACAGGGCATGGTGACCCGGTATATACCCTCGCCATCAGCCCCGATGGGCAACGAGTGGTTTCTGGTTCATACAATCACACCCTAAAGGTGTGGAATCTGGCCACCGGGAAGGAGGAACGTACCCTCACAGGGCATGGTAATTCCGTCTCTGCAGTGGCCATCAGCCCCGATGGACAACGAGTGGTTTCCGGTTCAAGGGATAAAACCCTGAAGGTCTGGAATCTGGCCACAGGGGAAGAGGAACGCACCCTCACAGAGCATGATGACCCAGTATATGCCGTGGCCATCAGCCCCGATGGCCAATGGTTGGTTTCCGGTTCTGATGATAAAACCCTGAAGGTCTGGAACTTGGTCAAAGGGAAGGAGGACCGCACCCTCGCAGGACATGGGGGGTCGGTATCTGCTGTCGCCATCAGCCCCGATGGGCAACGGGTGGTTTCCGGTTCTGATGATAAAACCCTGAAAGTCTGGAATCTTCCCACGGGGAAGGAGGAATGCACCCTTACTGGGCATAATGGGTTAGTATTTGCTGTCGCCATCAGCCCCGATGGGCAACGGGTGGTTTCCGGTTCACAAGATAACACCCTAAAGGTCTGGAATCTTTACACAGGTAAGGAGGAACACACCCTCACAGGGCATAGTGAATCGGTACTTGCTGTCGCCATCAGCCCCGATGGACAACGAGTGGTTTCCGGTTCCATGGATAACACCCTGAAGGTCTGGAACCTAGTCACCGGCGAGGAGGAATACACTCTCACAGAGTATGTTTGGGGGCTATCTTCCGTGGCTATTAGCCCCGATGGGCAACGGGTAGTTTCCGGTTCAAAGGTTTGGAACCTGCTCACCGGGGAGGAGGAGCGCACCTTCCCCACCTTCACGGGGTATAATGGGTTGGTATCTGCTGTCGCCATCAGCCCCGATGGGCAACAGGTGGTTTCTGGTTCAGACGATTACACTCTAAAGGTGTGTAATCTGGCCACAGGGGAGGAGGAATGCACCCTCACCGGGCATAATTGGTTGGTATTTACCGTCGCCATTAGCCCCGATGGACAACGGGTGGTTTCCGGTTCATGGGATACCACCTTAAAGGTGTGGAACTTGTTCACCGGGGAGGAAATCGCCTGTTTTGCGGCTGATGCTGCCTTAAAATGCTGTGCCATTGCCCCCGATGGGGTGACGGTGGTGGCGGGGGATTGTTTGGGGCGGGTGCATTTTCTGCGGTTGGAAGGAGTCTCCTAGGGGTAAAAATTTTTTCTTTCTCACAACCTTGATTGTATATAAAAATTTTTACTCCATCAATTCCTGCCCTCATTCCCAAATCACCCCGATAAAACATACTTCAAACATTCACCCTCGCCAACCTATCCGATCGCGTAATGATGATTATTCCCCTCTTGCCCTGAACTTTCCACCCATGTCCCCCCTGGTGAATGAGATGAATTGGTAATCATGCCGCATTATGGGTTTGGGGGGAGAGAGTTGATTTACCCTTGACCGTCAGCAAAGCCCGGATATAAGGTCATCCCGCCATCGACGAAGATGGTTTCTCCATGTACATAGTCTGACTCATCTGAGGCTAACCAGACGGCGACTTTGGCGATATCTTCGGGAATGCCTATCCGTTTGTAGGGAATCAATTTGAGCAGTTCGGCTTCGTCTTCGGGGGTATCCCAGGCATCTTCATTAATGGGAGTTTTAATCGCCCCGGGGGCAATACCATTGACGCGAATGCGGTGGCGGGCAACTTCCTGGGCGATACTTTGCATAAATAGTTTGATTCCGCCTTTAGATGCCGCATAGTTGGAATGACCGGCCCAAGGTATCACTTCATGAACGGAACTGATAAAGATAATTTTACCGGCAGCGCGCGATCGCTCTTCAACCACTCCTCTTCGCATAAATTCTTTCACCGCTTCTCGGGTACAGAGAAATTGTCCCGTGAGGTTGACATCGATGACTTTTTGCCATTGGGCTAGGGTCATATCTACAAGATTTGCGTCTTGCTGAAGTCCTGCGTTATTGATTAATATATCAATTGTGCCAAAATGCTCACAGAGTTGAGAGAACATTTTCTGCACATCCTCTTCTTTACTGATATCCCCTTGAATGGCGATCGCCTCACTTCCCTGGGATTTAATTTCATCAACCACTTTTTCTGCCCCTTCCGGACTGCTACGATAGTTTACGACTACTTTCGCACCAGCCTTTCCCATCCCAAGAGCAATTCCAGCCCCAATTCCTGAACTTGAACCCGTCACCAAAACCACTTGATTTTCTAAAAGTTTTCCATTCATCAGCGTATTCTCCCCACGCGAAACGATATTTGAAGGTATTAAATTCTGCCTTAGTGTACGAGGTCGTCCTCGGCTTCTTAAACCGCCCAGAGATAGAGATGGGTCCAGAAATTCCGCAGAAATTGGGCAAATTTATGCAGGGTCGCGAAGTTAGAGTACACTAATCAAGATTGACTGTAAAGTTCTGTAACGGCGTGAAGGTTCAGGCTGTTGCAGTGGCTTGATTCGGCATTCGGATCCGTCAATCACGCCGCAATTGGGCTGGATAGTCCCAGACTCTGCCAATTTTGGCGGATGGATTTGCGGGTAATCATCCTCGTTTAAAAAAAGGTGTATTGATCTGACTATGATCCCTATTTGGATTGCAACAGTAGCTTGGGGACTCGGTTCTATTCTGTGGGCGGAACTGGTACGGGATTTATATCATGCCTTTGCCCATGTTTGGCAACCTCTCTATCGCTTGCACGTTTGGCATCATCGCGTTTTTCGTCCGAATCTCACCCCAGCGAGTGAAGAGATTTATCAACAAGCGCATTGGCGCAATGACGTACCCGAGGCCCTGGTAATGCTGGGGTTTGGGCTGTTGTGGTGGTTAGGGGCCTATCTGTTTCTTCCCGTTTACCATTGGGTTGCGGGGATTGGTTGTCTTTATACCCTCTGCTTTTTAGGCAGTGCGATCGCCCGGGGTTCGGGAGTTCCAGGGGCCGATCGCCTCACGGATTTGACCCATCAACCGGGTCCGTTTGCCACGCCCCCCTCACGATGGTTTGTGAATCGTCCCTACCACTGGCGACATCACTTTGATAACCAAAATGCTTACTTTTGCGGGACGTTTACCTTTATAGATAAGCTGATGGGAACGGCACTTTCTCTCAAAGGCAAAACGGTAGCGGTGACTGGGGCCTCTGGAACCCTTGGGCGATCGCTGTTGTTGCATCTCCATGAAGCAGGGGCCAAAGTTATCGCCCTGACTTCGGGCAACGAGGCAGTCTCCTTAACCCTAGAGTCAGAAACCCTGGAAGTGAATACCGTTACCTGGCAAATTGGGCAAGAAAACGAGTTAGCTGCCTTATTTGAAAAGGTCGATATTCTCATCTTGAATCATGGCATGAATGTGAATGGGGAAAGGACTCCAGAGGCGATCGCGACTTCCTATCAAGTCAACGCCTTTTCCTCCTGGCGGTTGATGGAACTGTTTTTCACCACAGTTCGTACTAATCAAGACATCGCCCGTAAAGAAGTTTGGGTTAACACATCAGAAGCAGAATCCAATCCCGCCTTTAGTCCCCTGTACGAACTCACCAAACGCACTCTAGGGGATTTAGTCACCTTGCGCCGATTAGATGCACCTTGCATCGTCCGCAAATTGATTCTTGGCCCCTTTAAAAGCAATCTTAACCCCATTGGCATGATGTCTGCGGATTGGGTTGCTAAACAAATTGTCAAACAAGCTAAAGCGGATAATCGGAACATCATCGTCACCATTAATCCCCTGACTTTTATTACCTTTCCCATCAAAGAACTGTTGAACTCAGTTTACTTTAAACTGTTTAGCCGTCCCGCGATTCAGGGAACCCAACCCTCAGAAACAAATCACTCCTTGCCTTAACAACAGGGAGGATTCCCACCCAAATAACCCCCACGGCATCAGAACAAGCTACCCTTCTTAATCCCAGACTCAAAACCAACAATCCCGCCGGTATTTCTACCAGCGGGATTGTCTCTTATTTTGCTTTATTAAAAAGACCTTGCGGCCTGTCTTATCAGCACCTAAACTCGGTGCGCTTTCTTATGTTTTTAATATAACTGAATTGTCGTAGAAAGTTTATCCCTCTTTGGATAGAACCTGTTGCTACCTCTAGGGAACAGATCCAATCTAGTTTTAGCTAAAACAGACCCTCTGAAAACTACCAGTTTCTACTCCAATTCACGAATACAGTCCCGTTCACAATCAACAATCCCGCTAGAGTCTCTCTAGCGGGATTGTCTGTTATTTTAATTTATTAAAAAGACCTTGCGGCCTGTCTTATAAGCACCTAAACTCGGTGCGCTTTCTTATGTTCTTAATATAACTGAATCATTCACGAAAGCCTATCCCTCTTAAGATAGAACCTGTTGCTACCTCTAGGGATAAGCAGTCACTCTGTTAAGCATTCCTTGGGCGGGGATTCAGGGGTTAAAAAAACCCGCACCCTCAAGGGTGCTGGTCCACAGACAAAGCTCGCATAAGCGGGCTACTTTATAAAAACTACTTTTGATAATAACTGGGTGTGGTGTTACTCCAATTCCCAAGCCAATTATTAATAAAAATCAACAATCCCGCTAGAGTTTTTCTGGCGGGATTGTCTGTTATTTTAATTTATTAAAAAGACCTTGCGGCCTGTCTTATAAGCACCTAACCTCGGTGCGGTTTCTTATGTTCTTAATGTACCCGAACTCTAGGGCAAAGTTTATCCCTCTAAAGATAGAACCTGCTTCTACCCCTTGTGGTAGCCTCTGGGTAGCAACGATACATCTCCTAAATTGCTCTTGGTGAAAGGAAATTATCCACTCCTTCAAACCAACAATCCCGCTAGAGTATTTCTAGCGGGATTGTCTCTTATCTTGATTTA
>CBFGOM010000112.1:0-21389 GCA_965650385.1 uncultured Oscillatoriaceae bacterium | reverse complement strand
AATTGGAAATGGCAGAAGTCGCGTGATCGTACTGTTCCTTCGCCTGGTCCGCCACCTTTTGGGGCGCATGAGAAACATTATACCAAGTATGTTCTACTCGGTCTACGATCTCGTTCACTTCATCCTCATTTAACTCTTGCCGTTGAGACAGCAACTTCACCAGGGTATCGCGGTCAAAGTGCGATAACCGCGTCCGTAGTGCCGCAAAACCGGCTTCAGGGTTATCCAATAATTTACCCAGATCTCGCTTAATCCCTTCGGGATTGAGTTCGTCTTTCCCTGTGTTTCGGAGATAATCCTGGACATGGTTCCATTGAAGATCCAGATTTGCTTGGGCCGCTTCTTGCAGTCCTTTCGACTCTTCTAAAACCAGATCCCGCGTTTGTTCCAACGCTACCAGCATTTCCGCCGCTTCATCCCGAGTGAGATCATTGCGATCTCGCATGGTGTCAATCATCATCGCCCGGTCAATGTGCGCCAAGCGATCACGCATTTCCCGATAACCTGCTGTGGAATCAGAAATCAATTTCTTGAAATCCCGCTCAATATCCGACGGTTTCAGAGTTTCCTTCGGACTATGGCGCAAATAGCGTTCCACCCGATTTCGCAGATCCTGCGCTTTTTGCTCTTCCTCCGCCCGAGTCACCGTGTACAACACCTGCAAGCGCACCGCCTCCAAGTGACTGGCGATTTCTTGAATCCGCTTTTGGGTAAACACCCCCCGAGAAGCCAGCATATCCACAAAACTGCCGCGCCGGAAGCGTTCCAACTCTTGGCGAATCAGTCCCGGATCGGCTTCAGGATCAAACAGCACATCCCGGAATTCGCGATCAATCGTTTCCGGCGTCATCTGCCAGGAATACTTATTGAGGACGTAATTTTCAATATCCGCACGCAAAGCACTGTAAGGTTCAGCGGGTTTTCCCTGAATTTGCCGGGTAACTTTCTCAGTTCCCTCCGTCACTTTGTGCTTGGCATCCTGTAATTGAGACAGGATTTTTTCTACATCGAAATCCGATACATCCGTCCGTCCCATCAACATTCCCAAGGCTGTATTAAATGCCAGCATCATCCCCTGCTGCATCATCCCGGGTTGTTGTTGATTTCCCTTGTTCTGTTTATTCTGACCCTGATTTGCGATCGCATCAATCAAGCGATCAAGCTTACTATCTAGGCGATCGGAGATTAAATCCGCCGGTGAAGCGTCCTTAATATAACTAACCAATTCCCCCATCCAATCTTTCTGGGGTTGCAATTTTTGCTTGGCTTGATTCCAGGATGCTTCCAACTCATCTACAATGCGATTGATATCCCGCTTTGATAAATCCGTGCGTGAACTCACGAGAGACACCAAAGACTCCCGATCCACATCGGGTAGAGTTCCTTGAGTCGCCAATTCTTGCAGTTGGGGTTCATTTAGCAAATTTTCAAATTCTTGTCGGATCCCTTTGAGATCCAACTGTGCCGGTTTTAAAGCCTGAATGTAATCTTCTAAATTTTCGCGAATATCCTGGGGATCAAAAGCTTGACCGAGTTCACGGCGCACTGCTGCTGCCGCCGCTTCCGCCGTTGCTACCACCTGATTAGAGGCAGCTTTGGCACCTAAAGCGCTGGTTGCCGTTCCCAAAATCGACTGAAAGCCGGAAGTAGCCGCATTAACCACCGAACCGACTAACGAGCCCACCGTAGTAGAACTGACCCAAACCAAAATCGAGAAATAAGTGGCCCAAATCACCAATCCCAGAATTGCGCCTAACCCTACACTGACCATCAGGCTGAGTTTAACCGCCAGTAAAGCAGCGCAAAATAAAGCAATACTAACCGTGACCAAAGTCCAGACGCCAACAGCCGCCTCTACTTTGCGAATTGTACCCCCTAGGGTATCTCCCGAGTCAGAATGTGAGCCTGACGACCGGGAACTATTACCCATGTAGGAAATACCCGCAGCAACCGAAAGATTTGTTAATAAAAGTTGAAAACCAAAAGCTAAGAGAACCCCAGAAACTAAAGCCGCAAAAAATTGGGGTCCTGAAAATAAAACGGAAGACTGTTCTGGCGTCGGAACCAGCGGTGCCACAGGCACTTGAGCCAGCCCGCCTAACTCTATCATCCTTTGTACAATTTGAAACATGGTAGCTACCTCGAACGTAGTAAATAAAATTGACTCCCACAAATTTGATAAATGGGGTGAGCCACTGAGGATTAAGTCTTGTTAAGTTTTTTTTGACACCTCCTTTAAATAGGATTGTTCTATACCCTAGTAAAAACATCCCCCTGAAGGCGGATTTATCAAAAATACTTCGGATCACCTCATATTTCCGTTCCCACATTTGCCGCATCAAAACAAGGAAAGAGAGATTCGGTATCCTACAAAGAAGACTTTTTGCAGCCAAAGAGTTTTGTATCAGAACAATAACAACAGCAGGAGAGAGACTAACATACCTGCATGAGTCGCATTGTTAGAGTCGGTTGAGATTAAGATCAAGATACTTTGTATGAGTCAGTCCCTATAGGTTTCGTTATCGTATTAGATTTGGGGAGAAGAAACCGATTTTTAAAGCTTAATATTTGCGAAAACCCACGTCAAGACTTACCTCTGAGCGCACTACAGGCTAATCTCCCGATTAGCCTCAGTCTTGTTTCCCGTCCCGCACGACAACAGGAGGACAAGGCAGTGCCTTGTCCTAACTGGTAATCATATACTAGCGAACTGCTTGGCGATCGCGCTCTAAGCTGGCAAGTAACCCCCGCCAGTCCCCTGCTGGACTTCCTGCGGAGTCGGCTTTCACCTCAAAGGTCATATTACAGGCTTCCGGGAGTTCTAACGCCTGTACGCACAACTCAGCGATATCCTCGCGACTCACTTGACCCTTGATATTATCCCCTTGCTCAAACATTAATCTCTCACCTCCCGGTTCTTCCGTGAGCGCACAAGGGCGGATAATCGTATAAGGTAAGCCACTGGCGCGAATCGCCTGTTCACCGCGTAATTTCCAAGTTAAAATTCCCCCCAGTTGCTCATTCATTCTCACTGCTGGCGGTTCAGACTCTAAATCCAACCCCGGACGTCCCGGACGAGTTACCCCCGCTGAACTCAGTTGAATAAACCGGGGTAAGGTTGGACCGCCATAGGCTTTCAACGAGTAAATTTGTAATTGAAAAGGTCCAGGTGTAAATTGAGGGTTGAGTTCACCATCGTACTCAAACTTACTCAGCATAATTTGGACTGAGCGAATTTGAGTGGTATCTAAAGGCGGGCAATCTTTTAAAGTTTTAGCCCGAAAAACTGGGATAAACTCTGAAAAAGGAAGGCGAACCGTAAATTCTATATTAGCAACTGTATCAAAGGAATAGCAGTAAGAAATGCTATCCCATTTCGGGTCCGTGCGAAGGATTAATTTATAGCGATTGCCATCCCCTTTGATGCGAATATCAATCCCTTGATAGGTGGATAAATCTAAGGGAGGTTCAAAATTGCGGGTGCGAATGGAGACAAATCCACCCGAATTTGAAGTAGAAACGTTCCCAGAAAATAAAGCCGTTGCGTTAACCAGGCGGACGTTACTTTCACTGACTCCACCCATGACGATATCATCTAACGCGCCCCAAATTTCTTTGAGGTTGTCCGTGGGTTTGCTGAAATCAAAGATAACTTTTTCATGGGGTGCACCCAGGGTTACAAGTTGACGACGGGTGGCATCGACTAAATTTTGAATACCGCGATATTCCACTTGTTCAGGTATATCCAAGACTTCGGGGGTATAAAATTTGACCCCTTGATAATATTTATCTCGGGTTGGGGTATCTCCTTCGATGGGTTGTACTCGGGTTCCAATGCAGCAAATCACGGCGGTGACATCTTGCAAGAGGCGATCGCTCAAACTGTCAGCAAGGGTGATATCTGCATCCACCAGATCCACTGTAGTCCCTAGCATTTCTCGTCCCCGGTTGAGATCGCGAACTAGTCCCCTAACCGAGTAACCCCGCTGTTGCAGTTTCTGTACAACGCGCTTCCCCACACCTCCCGTGGCACCAGCAACGAGAATGACTCCCGGTTTTTCCGGTGTGCGAATGGTACTTTTCCCACCGGTGAGGAGATTTCTGATCCAGGAAATATTGCCCAAAAACGGGACCACTCCAAAATAGGATAAGGTTTTCCAAAACCTTCCTGCATCCCATTGAGGGCGTTTTTGTTGAGTCATGGTGATTGTTCTCCAGTCCATTAAAGGTTACTCTCTAGTAGTAACAAATATTTGCCGATGGGGTAGGGGTGGGTTGCCGCACCGATCGCCCTTTAGGTTTCCCTCTTTTTATCCGGTTCTCTTCCGCTTCAAATTGTAAATACTTCTAATCAGAGAATTTATAATTTGAATAATCTGATTCACAGGTTAATTATAACATAAATTAACCTGTGAGAGTTTGCCAAATTATTTGTTAAATCCTCTAATTTATGAATAGTTTTAGGGAGTTGAATAGCTCATTCCTATGGCTCATAATCGGTGTATTTCTAGGGTGTTCAACTGGAATTTTACCCACGCTGGCACAAGAACCCCCCACCCCTTTTTATCCTAACCCAGAAACCGAAAGGACAAAGGAGCTAAGTTTGGCAAAATTTGGCGAGGAAATTCTGGGGGGACAACTCAATCAACCCTTAGACCTAATCGCTCAGTCAAACTTGCAGATTTTAGAAGAGGCATTAGAAGTTGTTAATACCCTAGAGGAACCTGAAACAAAAGCCAGATTATTAACAGAGATTGCGCTGAAATTTGCAGAAATTTCCCAAGAAGAACGGGCTGAACTTCTCTTAGCTGATGCCTTAATTGCGGCTAATGATATCGAAGCAGACGCAGTGCGAGTTCGGACTAAAACTGCGATCGCTAGGGCATATTTTGACCTAGGACAACTGGAAACCGCTGCGGACTTGCTCTCGGACGCATTAGCCAGCCTAAATCTCTTAGATGACCCTGGGGTAAAATCCAGTTTATTAGCGGAAATTGCCCTCACATACAATGCTATCGGACTCGGCGATCGCTCCTTAGAAATTTTATCCCAAAGTCGTGACATTGCCCGTGGCACTCAATCGGTAGAATCTGCCGCCCTCTTTCCCTTTGAACCCACCGGGTGGGAAGGTCAATTGGGACTAGGAGCATCTTTCTTTTCCGGGGAGAAAATCACCAGTGAAACCACCTTAAACTTTGGACTAGAACGCCAATGGCCGACCGATGAAGTAGATTTGCAAATCAGCTTCACTAATGACTACGATGATAGTCGAGTATCTCCAGAGGAAGATAATCAAATTCAAGCTCAGATTGATGCAGAATATCGGCATCATGCCACAGAACGCTATCAATATTTTATCAGTTCTTTAGTCCGCCGGGATGAAACCGATGGGATTGATATTCGGACTAATTTATATACGGGTCCTGGAATCAACATCTGGCGCGCCGGACCCGATCGCTCCTTTGATATGCAGTTGGGTCTAGGCATTCGTTATGAAGACTCCAACCGCCGCCAGGATGATTTAGATGTTCCTGTAGCTCAGTATCGGATGCGCTATAAAGATGTTTATTTTGATTTTCTGACCCTGCGTCAGTTCCTAACCTTCGAGCTGCCCTTTGATGATTTGGAGGACTATTATATAGAATCTTCGACTACATTAGGGATTCCGATTGTTCAAGGATGGTCATTTAATAACAACTTAACTTTGAGATATGCGAATAACCCATCGCTGGACAATCCTAATTTACGGGTCGATTTCGTCACGGGCATTGAGTATCAATTTTAGTGAATGATGGGGGATGGGGAGATAGAGGAGAGACGGGAGATAGGGAAGATGTTCAACGTCCCGACTTCAGTCGTTTTTGACTCCCCATCCTCCCCATCCTGATGGCGGTCCTCCCCAACTGCCCCACCACCTCTAGCCTGAAATTGCAATTTGCGGCACAATGATAAGGAATAGGACCTATCTGTATTTGTTTTGAAAAACCTCGATAACCATGCCCTTACAGCAGCTTACTCGTGAAACAACAGTCACTCCCGCATCGGAATCGGCTTTTGATTATGATGTGGCGATCGCCGGTGGTGGAATTGCTGGGACAACTTTAGCCGCCTCTTTAAAAGATTCAGGTTTAAAAGTTGTGCTAATTGAGGCATTGCCGCCGTCGGTTGCTGCTTCCCGAAATCAAGTGTATGCGCTGTCCCTGTTGTCGGGGGAAATTTTCCAGGCGGTAGGGGTGTGGGAGAAGATTTTCCCAAAAATTACCCCGTTTAATCAAATTAGTCTTTCAGATTCTGGACGAGAAGGGGTGCGCTTTCAACCCGGTGATTTAGGTCGAGAAACCCTCGGTTATGTGGGGGAACATCAAGTATTACTCACCGCATTGCAGGATTTTCTCACCGATTGTGCCAATGTGACTTGGAACTGTCCCGCCGAGGTGCTGGGGGTGGACTACCAAGCTGATGGCGTAGTGCTACAAGTCCGATCGCGGGTTGAGGAAAACCCCAAAACTCAACGAATTCGCACCCGAGTCTTAATTGCAGCAGATGGGGCGCGATCGCAGATTCGGGAAGCAGCAGGCATCAAAACTCGCGGTTGGAAATATTGGCAATCCTGTATTACAGTCCAAGTTAAACCCGAAAAACCTCACGCTAATATTGCTTACGAACGGTTTTGGCCCAGCGGACCCTTTGCCATTTTACCCCTGACTGAAAATCGCTGTAATATTGTCTGGACTGCACCCCACGAAGAAGCCAAAGCCTTAGCTGCCTTGGATGAAGCAGAATTTTTAGTCGAACTCCAGAAACGGTATGGAGAACAAATGGGACGAGTCCAACCCATTAGCGATCGCCGAGTCTTTTCCGTACAACTGATGCAAAGCAGTCGCTATGTGCAATCCCGTCTGGCGTTAATCGGAGATGCGGCCCATTGTTGCCATCCTGTAGGAGGACAAGGGCAAAACTTGGGGATTCGGGATGCCGCAGCAATCGCCGAAATCCTCACCCAAGCGCATCACAGGGGAGAAGATATCGGGTCCCTAGCAGTCCTTAAACGATATGAACGCTGGCGAAAAGTCGAAAATCTCACTATTCTGGGCTTTACGGACCTGCTCGATCGCCTCTTTTCTAATCAATTCTTGCCCGCAGTCATCCTCCGTCATCTCGGATTATGGGGATTGCGAACCCTCCCCCCAGTCAAGCAATTGGCCCTACGATTAATGACAGGACAACTGGGACGACATCCTGAAACCGTAAAAGCCTTATCGGTCCCCTCCAGTTCATCCTTGTGAGGGTAAACAAACGAAAGGACACAGCATCGCCGTGTCCTCAATCACCCTGCCACCCTGGAAAACCGCCCAAACTTCAAGCTGTTACCCTTAAAAGTTCACCGCGAATAAACCGCTTGTCCCACCGTAGAATCAACTCGTAGCTTCTGGCGATCGCCCGGAAGATAGGCTAACGGATCCGCCGCATCCGTACCCGGAGGATAGAGTTCAAAATGTAAGTGCGGACCCGTACTATTGCCCGTACTACCCATTTCCGCAATCAGTTGACCTTGAATCACCTCCTGACCGGCGCTGACCAAAATGCGATGATTGTGAGCGTAGCGAGTGAGACTGCCATCGGGATGTTCAATTTCCACTAAGTTTCCATATCCACCCGAATTCCACCCTGCAAACGTGACAATGCCAGTGGCTGCCGCCATAATCGGTGTACCAATCGGTCCAGCAATATCAATTCCTTTGTGCATTCGTCCCCAGCGCATACCGAACCCCGAAGTAAACACGCCTCGGGCGGGCCACATATAGCCCTCAAAGAGTTCGGCAGGTTCGGGTAAGTAGGAACCTGCTGCCGCTAAGGGGGGCAGTTCTGGAAGCGGCGCGCGAGTCGTTTGAATTCTACCGCGTAAGGTTTCCAAACGGAGGCTGATGCTATTTTCGAGGGAGTCTGTGGACGTTTCAGATAGGGTAGGGGTGACAGGACGAGGGGGTAATAGGGCGCTGATACTTTCGGAGGGGCTAGGTCGTCCTTCCCAGACCGACAGGGTTTGAACCGTGGGGACCGCTTGGGAGTCGAGATCCTGGAAGGGTTCGAGATCCCCTTGAGTCAGCGCAAATCCCTCGCCCCCAATTCCCCAACCCTGACTGGGTAAGGACAATGGGGACTCGACGGCGGGGCGATCGCTCTGATGGAAGTTGTCCCGGGAGTCATCGGGGGTTTTAGGGGTTTCCGGGGAGTGAGGAAACAGAGTAACCACGCTTTCGGCGGGGAGGGAGGGAAATAGGAAGGCAGTTATTTCAGGACTTTCCCCGGTGGGGGTGAAAGATTGAGACCTAGAAACCGTGGGAAGCTGGGTTGGGGTGGATTCTGCCTCAACGATCGCCAGGGCCTGGTAAATAAAAGCGGCAACTTCTGCACGGGTGGCGATGCGATCGGGATGAGAAAACCAATCATTTGGGATAGTCCCGCCATAAAGGTGCCGATGCTGTTCCAGTTTCTCCAATAAGAGAATAGCCCCGGCGAGACGATCTTGGGCATCGGTGGGAATAGATGCGGCGGATGAAAAATAAGTCTCTAAATTGCCCAAGATGTCCCGGGGAGGTTTTAAGTTTAAGCCATTGACTAGGGCGACTAATACTTGCAATCGGGGGATGGGTTGGTTCGCTTCAAAACCCGGGTTGCCATCGGCGCTGATGCCTCCCATTTGTGAGGCCCTGGCGATCGCCATTTGCGCCCAGTTCTCCTCGGAAACCTCTGCACTCAACCCCTCATCATCCGGGAGATGGCGGTCTTGTAAGGCTCGTTGTAGCACTGCCGCAAATTGGGCTTGAGTCATCGCTGCATCGGGCTGAAAACTGCCATCAGGGAAGCCGAGAATAATTCCCTGAGCTTGCAACCCTTCGATAAATTCTTTCGCCCAGTGACCTTCTAGGTCCGTTAATGGGATTTGAGGCTGCAAAGAAGCGCTCAAACTGCGATCGCTCGGATTGAAGTCCCTTAGACTCGGATCCAGCGTTTTGTCCCGATCGCCAGGGGTGACTACAGCATAATGCTGTAAAGCATCCTCTCCAAAGGGGTGAGGGTCCTGTACTTCGTTACGGGCTGGAGATGCTAGTGCGGCAGAACCTGGGCTAGGACTGACACTGGCCTCTTGAGTTAAATCTGCTGTAACAATGGCCGCTAACGTGCCAATTGCAAGCTGTTGAATGTTCATTGTTCGCCTCCTCAAGTCGGACAAAGCGTTAAATTCAGACCAAATCTGGGCATAAAAAAGCCCCCAGATCGTCCCCTAATGGGGTTCGTCATTGGGAAACGCCTTTCTTGAAACTCGTACCCTTCCGGTGGTCAGGTCCTTTTCTGAACAACTCCCAGGGGTCTAGCAGAAATCACCTCGCTCACCTACTTCAGGGTTATCTTGGGACAATCAATCTTGCCCCTCCCGTGTTTCTACGGAATTTCCTGATCAACTCAGGTTAATCCCTGAAGAATATTGCAATCTAAATGCCGTTCTAGGGAACCGAAATTTCGCAGAACGGGTCTTCTTGCAACATTCCCTCTGGGATGAGAAATGCAGGGTATCGCCTCATAAAACCGGGTACTTATTCAAGCTCTATACTCAGATTGCAACCCCCAATCCGTACAGTTTTATAAATTAATTTTCCCGAAAATCATTTTCGGGGTATTTTTTATGGTGAACTTTCAAGGTTTCAGAAATCTTAAGAATTAATTAAACTGCACTTTTTTTTAAAAAATTATTGCACGTTCACCAGAATAAAAAAGTAAGAGATTCCCCCACAAAATCAGCGATCAGGTCCCCCAAACCGGTCGCTACCTCCCTGAAGCGACTTTTTTTGACTCCCAACACTCGTAGCAACAATAAAAGCAACGGCCTCCCCCGATTGTCAGGATGATCCCCCTAGCCTGTCTCAACTTTAAAATACAAAAAATGCAGGTATAACCCCGTTGGGTTTCCTCTAGGGAATGGCAAAATAAAAACAACTAAAATCGACTTTTGAGGTCGGGTGAGTCCAAAATTAAGCCATTGAGCTTCGTCGTGAAACCAAGAAGAACCGTTAATCCCTCTCGAATTGGGAATTTTCCACCCCGACTCGGGGCAACCCTCATCACCTTACTGGCCCTGATCGGACTCCTGTCGTTAACTCCGATTCCTCGTACTGGAGCCACCCTAAACCCTTCCAATCTGAACGGGATTGCGCCAATGGGACCGCCCCGGGAGGCGATCGCTAGGGCGCAACCGGAATTCCCCATCGCCCAATTTCGCTCGGAATGGCTCAATCAGGAACTCCAACAAGCACAATCTGCCGTGACTTTAGATGGAAGACGCCTTTTTTTTGTCACTCGTGCAGGAGAATATCCCGCCGATGTTCGTGCCAATGTGATTGAAACGCAACTTCAATCCGTCGCAGATTCCGCCATGCCTTTTGAGCTAGAACTGCGGCAAACCAATCAACTACCCGCAATTTACCTCAACGATCGCCTCTTAGTCACCGTCACCGCCGGGGATACGGAGGATAACTTGACCTCCCAAGCGCAAGCGGAAGTTTGGATGAGGGATATCCAAGAGGCCCTAGAACAAGCCAGAAAAGAACGGGAGAGTCGCTTTATCCAGCGATCGTTCATTCACGCTATTGTCGTAATCATCGCCATCTTGGTCTTCAATCGCGGATTTACCAAAATGTGGCGGCGGTATCGCCAACCCTTGCAGAATCTCTTTCGCGGCACAACCCCCGAGGGAGAAACTGACACCTCCATCGGTGCAATCGATTTGTTATTCAACCTTTTAGGGACAGTCTTCCGTATCGTTTTGGCTGGGGGGACCATTCTTTATATTGCCAACCTCTTCCCCTTCACCCGACAATGGAGCTACCGACTCACCGATGTCCTGATTACCTCCTTTACCACCCCCATTATTACCCTGAGCGAACGCGCTTACAGCCTCATCGATCTAGGGGTCATCATCGGGATGCTCATGGCAGTAGTCGCCATCTCTGGAATGGCAACCAATGCCTTGCGATCGCGGGTGTTGCGACTCGCCGGACTCAATCGGGGTGCCGAAGAAGCGATCTCCATCGTCACCAAATACTCCCTGATCATCATCGGGAGCATCGTCCTCCTGCAACTCTGGGGACTGGATATCACCTCCCTCACCATCGTAGCTAGTGCCCTAGGTGTGGGGATTGGTTTCGGGTTTCAGGATATTGCTAAAAACTTTGGCAGTGGAATTGTCCTCGTTTTTGAGCGTCGCATTCAAGTCGGGGATTTTGTCGAAGTCGGGGAATATGTGGGCACCGTTGAGCGCATCGGGGGTCGGAGTACCACGATCCAAACTTTAGACCGGATTTTTATCATTGTGCCGAATTCCCGGTTTTTGGAAACTGAGGTGATTAATTGGTCCCATCGCAACCCCGTCTCTCGATTGCATCTGCCCGTTGGTGTGGCCTATACTTCTGATGTCCGCCAGGTCGAAAACGCCCTGCTAGATGCAGCCAAAGGACATCCTGATGTCTTACTGGTTCCCCCACCCCGGGTGGCGTTCAAAGGGTTTGGCAGCAGTTCTTTAGATTTTGAACTACTTGTATGGATTTCGGAACCCAGTCAGCAATTTGCGATTAAAAGCGATTTGTATTTCCGGATTTTCTCCTTGCTGCACCATGTCGGGGTAGAAATTCCCTTTGCTCAACGAGATTTACACCTTCGGTCCGGAACGTTGCCGGTGCAACTTTCCCCAGAATTGGAACAGGCATTATTGAAATGGCTCGATCGCAACGGACAGGGTAACCCCGAGGAAAAGTTGTGAACGGGGTAGTATCCCCTCTCTCCTGCATCGCAGTTGTCTCATACCACCGCAGAACCCCAGCTCGTTTCAAGGCAAAAATGCCAAGACAGTTGCGGGAGAACCGGAACCCTGGACCAACTGCAACGGGGCGATCGCCAAGGTTGTCCCCTTCGGTGGCAACTGATCCAAATTTGTGAGATTTTCCAAAACAAGGCGCGGTTGTTCCAACACTTGTCGATTGGTGGCAAAGGTTAAATCTTGTCCCCCATCGACCCCGTGTGTATCAATTCCCAACCCACCAATCTGACGGCGATCAAGCAAAAATCGGGTCGTTTCTGGTGCAAAACCAGGAAAGTGCTGCTGGTTAATAAAGGCATCGGGGTCAGACCACTTGTGCTGCCAGCCGGTATATAAGAGGACGACGGTCCCGGGAGGGATTTCGCCCTGTTCAGCTTCCCAGGCCAAGATATCAGCGCAACGGAGGGTATAATCGGGATTTTGGGCGGCTATCTCACAGATATTGATCACGACGGCTTTGACAATTAAGGATTCGGCACTATAAGTTTCAATTCCTACTCCGTCGGGATAAAAACTATTGGGTGCATTGACATGGGTAGCACTATGTTCTCCCATTGCAAAGCGTCGTACATAATAGCCTTCGGTAGACAAGTTGGCGATCGCCTGGAACTCAACGGGAGGATCTCCGGGCCATTGGGGGATATGGGAGGCGATCGGGTGACTGAGGTGAATTACGTGGGAATAATTAATTGTTTTAGGAGAAAATGATGGGTTCATGGCGATGAATCAGGGTCAAATCGTTGCGCTGATCATAAGCCTTCCGTAAAATTTTTTAAAGAGTAACCGGATGGAGGATGAATGTTTTAGATAGAGTGACGAGCGATTGCGATCGCCAACGTCAATGCTGATCATTAAAGGGATCAAAAATGGAGTTTATGCAAATCTCGACTTGGGTTACAGAACAATATGCAGAAACTTACTTGCTGACTTGGTTGCTGAGTCAGTGGGAATTATGGTGGTGCGAGGGAGAAGTTTACCAAGCCGCTGTTGTCAGCGATGGCGATCGCCTCCAAGCCTTCATCCAAAATAGCGAAGGAGACGAACTGATTAAACAAGTTGCTCAAAAATTGACAGAAAAAGCCAGTTGGGATAGAATAGCGAATTCATTAAACCGCATTTTTCAAATTTATCGGCAAGAATTAATGCACCTCCCAGTCCTGCGTTACCAACAAGAGTTAAAGCTTGAAAAACTCTCGAAAAATGGTGAAACTCCGGCCTTACTCCAATCAGAATTTATTAATCCCTATGCGGACAGTTTAACAGGATTAAATGATTAAGAAAGCTAGATTGAACTCTGGGGCAATCGTCCGGGGAATCCTCTTTTTTATTTTTGTTAAGTAATTCTCTGTTTAGGCTGCTCACAAAACTTCCCCGATTCATGTCTATTTGAAGATTAAACCTCTATATTTGTAAGGGAATATCACTCAATTCACCCTACAAGTATAGAGGTTGTGCGTAAATTACCTATCCTTTTTTTCCGATAAAATGGGATATTTTAAAAAATTTTAAGACTTAAAAACCTAGTTAAAAACGCCGACGAGGTAAAATTTCTCTAATAGCCATCGGCAAATTACCCACGATTAATCGATTGATTGCCGCCTCGTTCCGCTGATATTGAACCCCTGCATAAATCACTAAAAGTCCTAACACCATTAAAGTTAACGGAAACAACAAAGACCCCTGAAAGGTTCGATAAGACAAATCATATAATAAATAGGAAATACCTAGGGTTCCAAATACGACAAACACTCGTCGGTGCAGCAAAACCGCCAACAAAATTAAAACCAGATTAGTTAACAAATAAATGAAAGGACTCCAGGAGTAACCCATTCCCATGAAGGTGATACTAAACCAAAATGACAGCAAGCCAAATAAATAAAGCCAAAAGGCATAATCTTCTTCAAGCGCGCTTGTTTTTACATCTACCCAGTAGGCCACCATCAAACAAATCAGTCCAAACCAGAAAAATATCCAAGTTTCTTGGTTATACCACCAGCTTTCTCCGGTATAGTAAAAACTAACTACAGCCGTAACATGAAAAGATAAAAACCCAAAAGCCAAGGTGATTGGAGTCATTAAAAATGAAAATTTTATCAATTTTATAGTAATTAGTCCTGTTAAAATAGTGGCTAATTCCATTAAAATAAAAGTAGTATTTTCTTGGATAAAATAATTAGAATAATCATCGGGGAAATAGGTCAGAGGCCATGATCCCACCTGACTCATAAGCCCAAAAACAACTAGGGGGGTCATGCACACAGCGATGGTAAAAAGGAGTCCCCCCGGTATTTTTAAATTTTGCTGAAACCAAAGTGTTTTACCGGCAAGGACAAACAAAAAAGCGTACAAGCAAGCTAAGAGCAACAAACCCTTACTCCCGAACTCTTCCCAAGCTAAACTCATAAACCAAGTCATTCCGGAAAGCACAATGAAAGCCCCAAAATAGTAAGCAACATTAGCAAAATTAAACTGAGGGCGGTTGCTGGTCCGCTTTTGGAGTGCATTCCACAGAGATTCTGCTTGTTCTGCGCTGAGAATTCCTTCCGAGACTGCCCAATCGATGTCCTTTTTAACAATCTTCATAAAACCTGTCCAAGAAAGGGTAGATAGGTGGGTTATAACATAGATTCCAAGAGAGCCATCTGGAGCGGATTACAGGGCAAGATTGCTCTTGTCAAGGGGTGTAAAGTTCCGACGCCCCAACCGATAATCGCAACGAGTGGAAACATTATCCGGCCAAAAGCGATCGCTTTAAGGTTGGGAAGTCAGCGGCACAATAGGTCCCCTTTTGTGGCGATCGCTCCCTAAAATTAAAATAAAGTTTCGCAAGAGAAAAGAAGGATAGTCATGAAACCGTTAACAAATCGGACCATTCTAGGGGTAGGACTGGGCCTCTGGGCGATCGCCTCCACCGGGTTCCACACCCCCGCCACCACCGCCCAATCCCCCTTACAACTGGCGCAGGCATCAAGCACCCTCTGTCGGCAAGTCACAGAACAACAGGGATTAGCGATCAGGTCCCAACCTAATGCTAACTCTCCTGCGATCGGGGGGGTCGATTTTAATGACACCCTCACCCTTGCCTCCGGTGCTCGCCAGATTCCCGGTCCTGATGGACGAGTTTGGTTTGAAATCATAGCACCAGTGCCTGGGTACGTTTCCAATGGGGAACCAGGAAGTTCCGGCAATTTTGTCCCCTGTACTGGAATTGCCCTCACCCCCCAAACCCCCTCTCCCAACCTTGGCATAACCTCCCTCTGCCGTCGAGTTGACCCCAATCTAGCCCCCCAAGGCATCAGCGTTCATGCCGATGCCAACCGATTTGCAACCAATCGAGGTGGATTAGCACCGGGAGCACAAGTATTACTTGCACCGAATGCTCAACTTCTGCCCGATCAAAATCGTGAACCCCGGACTTGGATTGAAATTTCCTCCCCAATCGTTGGGTATATCCCCACGGAAAGCTTATTCTACTGCAATGGTGGAGTTTCGGTGAGTCCCCGGAATCCCACTCCCGTAACGGCCAATCTCTGCCGTGAGGTAGAAGGGCGAGAAGCACCGGATGGATTGGTAATTCGCGCTGAACCCACTAGTTCCGCCGCCTATTTAGGTGTTGTCCCCCCTAGAGCTAGGGTGAGTCTGGTCCCCAATTATCAAATCCTGCGCGATCGCAACTCAGAAGCACGAGAGTGGGTACAAATTACCGCACCAGTATCGGGGTTTGTGTCTACTGATAGTTTAATTATGTGTCGATAGGGGATTAGGGGGATGGGGAGGATGGGGAGGATGGAAGGTTTAGTTGTTTCTTACGTTGTTTGTAGGAAGGATTTTAGTCGTTTCTACCTTGTTCATGATCCTACAACCAAGATGACCTAGTTGCGAGGAAAAGAGTGAATGAATTGAGTTCAAAAATCTCATAGAGAATTAAAACTTTACTTCCTTACCCCCTCCTTGAATTTTACGAGCTTAATTCTGATAAAATTGGGCAATATTTCTTGTTAACCTTGAGATTTTCCGCTAAAATTAAACTCTGAAACCTGGTTGAATTGAAGATAGAAACTAATCCATGAAATTGTTAAATCTAGGGACAATCCCGATCGCCATTCTGAGTGTCATGACAATCGCCCTTCCCAAGGCGATCGCTACTCCACTGGCACAGGCAGAACCCCCAGATCTGTGCCGTCGCGTCACTGAACGTCGGGGTCTAGCGGTCCACCGGACCCCAGACCCCAGCCAAACCCAAATTGGCGGGGTAGACCCCAATGCCACCGTGACTTTAGCAGCGGATGCCGAACCGATTGTCGGTTCTGATGGTCGAATTTGGATTAAAATTACGGCACCTGTGGAAGGCTATATTTCCAATGGTCCCCCGAATAGTGGGGGCAATCTCGCCTACTGTTCAGGAAGTACCCGACCCTCCGCACCAACCCCTACACCCCAACCGACTTCTACTACTCAATCTCCAGTTTCTGAGACACCGGAGATTCCCAATGGGCAGTTTTGCCGCCAAGTGAATGGATTGGTTACCCCCCAGGGTCTGGCGATTCGTTCTGCTGTTTCTGGTCCTTCTCAATATCTCGGGGGAGTTCCCGCCAATGGGCGAGTTCAATTGATTGAAGATTATGAATATATTCCCGATCCCGGGGGAATTCAACGCTCGTGGGTGGAGATAGAAGCTCCCATTAAAGGGTTTGTTTCGGTGAATAGTTTGATTCGCTGTTTTTAAGGAATAATGTGCGGAAAAGTTTAATCCGATGATAGGTAATCAGGGTGCATTATTTTAAAGGGAGTGAATTAAACAAACGGTCACTAAAGCATCAGTTATTTGGGGAAAACCGAGATGAGGTTGTCGTCTGGATTAATGTCTACTTTGGCAAGCCCAAATTGTTCGATGACTCCGGCATTGGTGGTTAAATGTAAAGAAATGGCTTGGGTATGGTAGTGGGTTTCCGAAGTCGCTAAGGCGGCAGGTAATAATAATTGGTCGGCGAGATAGACATCAACAGCAGCACCGCTGTGATGAAATTCTAACAAGGCATCACAGGCGCGATCGGCAACTTGATCCGAGGGCAATCCCTGTTTCCCTAATGCGCTAAATCCAGCACTGCTATTGCGATAGTCTGCCGTTAAAAATAGGCCCGCACCGGGAGCGATTCCTTTTTCACGCGTGGTTTGGACATGGACTTTCATTTGGGCCTCGCGCAAGCGATTTTCGGCGCGGTTGGCGATGCGTTGGGGGATGTGAGAAGGGAGTTCGGTAACGGCAGCTAATCCTCTCACCTGTTGAAATTTGCCCCGTTCCAGGAGAGTGAGTCCGGATAAGGGCTGGCCCCCGGTCACCCGGAGTTGGATTTCGCCCCCACCTCGGGGATACCAGCCCCACTTGACTAAGGTGACTTCGGCGGAGACTCCCATGCGGGCGATCGCCGGTAAATAAACCTCCTGAATGTAGGGAAAACTGGGACTAAAAGCTACATGGGTCCCCCCGCAGAGGGTAACCCGCGATTCCCCTGGGGTTAGGGCTAAAGGGAGCAAAATCGTCTGTAAGACTAAACTCACGGCCCCGGCGGTGGTCACATCAAACCGATAGTGACCCGGTTGCGGGGGGGATTGGGGAACGAATTCTAAAAATTGGGACCCGAGGGAGTCCCCATACACTTTGGCATTGCAGAGGGTCGCTGCGGCACGGACCCCGGTGAGGTGTTGGGCGGCTAAACCGGGTTTTGAGCGTCCTGCGCGAATGCGATCGAGGGTGAGGGGAGTTCCCGTGAGGGTCGCTAGACTCAGGGCAGTCCGGAGGACCTGGCCCCCACCTTCTCCAAATGAGCCGTCAATATGAATCATAGATAAACTCCAGTTAATGATACGATCGCTCATAGAGAAAGTAGGCTGGGAAAACGGCGCAAAATATCGATGAGCAAAACGTGGGAACTAGATTTTTACTCCAAACCGATTCTGGATGAGAATGGCAAAAAGCGCTGGGAAGTGCTCATCTGTGAGAGTCCGACTGATACCTGCTCCACGGAAGAGTTGTTGCGCTTTTCAAAATATTGTTCCAGTAGCGAAGTCAATTCGATGTGGTTAGCAGATGCCATCACCGAAGCGATCGCAACTGCGGGCAAACCGCCGACACAGATTCGCTTTTTCCGTCGCCAGATGAACAATATGATCACCAAAGCCTGCAAGGATTTGGGCATCACCTCCAAACCCTCCCGGCGGACCGTCGCGCTATACCGTTGGTTGCAGGAACGGATGGACACCATTTATCCCCTAGAACCGGGGTTTCAAGGGGCGGGGTTAACCCCTTCGGTGCAATTTGAAACCCCGAAACCGGAACGCCTTCCCGATGCGCTACAGGGCGATCGCTGGGCATTTGTCTCCTTAGAAGCCGGTAGTTTTGCAGAAATGCAGGAATGGGAGATTGACTTTGGAGAAGCCTTTCCCATTTTAGGGGAAAAAAGTTTAGTGCCCCAGATCAGCACAGACACGATTATTCCGGGGATGATTGTCTTCTCAAACCGGGCGAAAGCCCTAGCGGGATGGATGTCGGGATTAGAGTTAGGGTTTTTGAAGCCCGAACTGGAAGAACCGGCACAGGTGGTGTTAGAAACAGGTTTTAATGAGCGCTGGATTCTGGCAAATTTAACCGATAAAGCCACACGCGCTGAAGCGGCTGGATTTGCTGAAACCAAGGATAAAGCCCAAGGGGTGCATTTTTTAGCCATTCAAACCGACCCCAATTCAGAATCTTTTGCCGGATTTTGGCTATTACAGGAACTCAACTTAGCGTAAAGTTGTGAAGTGTGAAGTCTTGTCGCATCCGCAACATCCCGTTGCGCTCTACAAGCGTGAACCGTTGGGGAAAGATATTTGTGATCTTACCCTAGCTGTTTCACCCTTCACCCTTCATCCTTCATCCTTGAATTCTCATGGGGTCTGAACATTTGCAAGCAGAGGAACTGCCAGAACAGCTCTTAGATCTGGCAAAGCAAGCAGGGGTCGAGGCGGCGGAGGTGTTTCAGTCGCGATCGCACTCTCGGCCTGTTTATTTTGAGGCGAATCGTCTCAAGCAACTCGAAAGTGCTCAATCTGAAGGCACCGCGCTGCGACTCTGGAAGAATGGACGTCCGGGTTTAGCCGTCGCTTATGGGCCGGTAGACCCGAAATCCTTGGTGGACCGGGCGATCGCCTTGAGTGATTTGAACCAGCCAGAAACTATTGAAATGACGGAAAACCGTTCCGCATCCTATCCCGATTTAGGGGAAATGGTGCCGGTGGAACAGTTGCTCGACTGGGGAAAAGAGGCGATCGCCTTGGTTCGCGATGCCTACCCGGAAATTCTGTGCAATGGAGAATGGGATTGCGATAGCGAAACCACCCGCCTGCTTAACTCCAATGGTCTGGATTGTAGCTATAAAGACACCACTTTAAGTTGCTATCTCTCCGCTGACTGGATTCGCTCAGAAGATTTTCTGAGTGTCTCTGACGGACAAACCCAACGGGGACGCCTGGAACCCAAGGGAGTGGCTCACCAAATCTTACAACGGTTAGGGTGGAGTCAGGAGAATGCTCCGGCCATCAGTGGCCGAGTGCCGGTCTTATTTACCGCCAAAGCAGCGGATATGCTCTGGGGAACGGTCCAAGAAGCTATCAATGGTAAGCGAATCTGGGAGCAATCCTCACCCTGGAGCGATCGCCTCGGTGCAGCGATCGTCTCTGAGTCTCTAACCATTTCTCAAGAACCGGAGGCGGGGCCTTATAGTTGTCCTTTTGATGACGAAGGAACACCCACCCAACGGATCATTTTTATTCAAAATGGGGTGCTCCAGCAGTTCTACAGCGATCGCACGACTGGAGGATTACTGGGAATTGGCACGACTGGAAACGGATTTCGCCCCGGGTTGGGTAGTTATCCCACTCCGGGTCTATTTAACTGGCTAATCCAACCGGGTTCTAAGTCTTTAGCGGAACTGATTGCAGGATTAGATGAAGCGATCATCGTCGATCAAATGCTCGGGGGCGCAACGGGAATTTCTGGGGATTTTTCCATTAATGTAGACCTGGGTTTCCGCGTTAAAAACGGTCAGGTTATCGGGCGTGTCAAGGATACGATGGTAGCCGGAAATGTCTATGCTGCTCTTAAACAAGTCATCGATATCGGGGGGGATGCCGAATGGAATGGCGCTTGCTATACCCCTTCTCTGATTTTAGAGGGCCTTTCGGTTACAGGAAAAACTTATTAGATTTGATTCTCATGGGTCGGTTGTCATGTGTCATGTGTCAAGGGTCATTTGTTGTTTGTCATTCAACGAAAGAACCAATCACCATTGACCAATGACCCTTGACCATTGACTCCAATTCCCCCACTTAAATAGTCATAGCAAACAACATCATGTGGCTCCAGTTCCTTTTCTCGCAGAGTTGGTTACTGGCAAGGCTTAGAGCTTTTTTCCTGAGACCGAAACGGCTGGCGATGTTTGAAGCCTGTTTAATTGGTTTGGTCTCTGGACTGGCGGCGGTTTTCCTCAAACAAGGGGTGGGATGGTTGGGAGGATGGCGGATTTATGCGTCATTCAATCTGCCTTCTTGGATTGGGTTACCGCTGATTGGACTCATCGGCGGGGCGATCGCTGGATTTCTGGTCGAACGTTGTGCCACGGAAGCGGCGGGGAGTGGCGTTCCCCAGGTTAAAGCGGCCCTGGCAGGAGTCCCTCTATCCCTGGATTTACGAGTGGCTTTCATTAAATTAGTCAGTACAGGGATTACGGTGGGGTCGGGGTTGACCTTGGGGCGACAGGGGCCAACGGTGCAAATCGGCGCAGCGATCGCCGCTGAAATTGGCCGATGGTTTCCCACCTCCCCAGATTACCGACGGCAACTGATCGCCGCTGGTGCAGCCGCTGGATTAGCTGCTGGATTTAATGCCCCCCTCGCAGGGGTGCTATTTGCCGTTGAAGAACTTCTGTGCGATATTTCAGCCTTCTCCCTCGGTCCGGCGATCCTAGCCTCATTTATTGGGGCTGTGGTTTCCCGAATTTTAGGGGGAAAAAGTCTGGATTTAAATTTAAGTGCTACGGGTTTACAAGCCCAATTCACAGCCCCGGAAATCCCGTTTTACCTGATTTTAGGAATTCTCTCTGGCTTACTCGGGACTCTCTTCACCCAAGGTATTGTCGCAAGTCTTAAATTTAATCGCAAGGTGTTGCGAGTGGCCCTGCCTTGGCGCATGGGACTGGCGGGATTAATTTGCGGAGTGGCGATCGCCTTGTTACCCCCGTTATTTCGCAATAATACCGGTCTGCGGGAGTTCTTGATCACCGGGTCCCCTACCGCCGGAGCTTTGGCGATCGCCTTCCTGACTCACTTTTGCCTGACGATTATCGCCGCTGGATCCGGTGCTCCCGGCGGTTTATTCGCCCCTTCCCTGATTCTCGGTTCGGCTTTAGGCTATCTCGTGGGCCTCTGGCAATTTGCAATCCTGGGTGTCGGATTACCTACCACTTATGCCCTAGCAGGC
>CBFGOM010000111.1:0-21519 GCA_965650385.1 uncultured Oscillatoriaceae bacterium | reverse complement strand
GCCAGCTTTGCCAATGAATCAGGAATGACCATTCTTGACTTTGGTTTAGCCACCGCCATTCGAGAAGCATTAGCAGTCTATGCAGAACCCGGATTTCAACTGATCCAGTCTATTTTTGACCAGGATTATCGCTATAATACCGCCACGGAACTGATTACCTTTATCGATAATCATGATATGCATCGGTTCCAAACCTTGAACTCGGACCCCGATCTCTTGCGGTTGGGGATTAATTTAATTATGACTTGCCGGGGAATTCCTTGTATTTATTACGGGACCGAACAGTATTTGCACAATGACACAAATGGGGATAACAATCCCTACGGGAATAACGACCCTTACAACCGTCCCATGATGGAAAACTGGGATACAGATACCCCGATTTATCGAGATATTCGCTTACTCTCTGGAGTGCGTCGTCTCAATCCTGCGGTTTCCCTGGGCAGTCAATGGAGTAAATATCTCACAGCAAATGTGTATGCTTATGTGCGTCGGTATCGGGATTCCGTATGCTTTGTGGCGATGAATCGTGGGGAAGCAACCACCATTGATGTGCAGACCGATTTACCCGATGGGGAACATACCTGCATTTTAACTCGCCGGAAACTGGAAGTGCAGGGGGGAATGTTACATCAATTAGAACTAGGTGCGAAAGAGGCAGTTGTCATCAGTCACGTCGGGGAACGGATTAAGGGGAAAGTGTTAGTGAGAGCGCATTTGAATGGACTTTCCACCAGTGTGGGTCAATATGTGGTCGTCACTGGAGATTGTCCAGAATTAGGGAATTGGGATATTACTAAAGCCTATCCTTTGGAGTATATCAACTCAAATACTTGGTTTGCGGAAATTCCCTTTGAAGAAAGTGCCGGAAAGGCGATCGCCTATAAATATGCGATCGTCTACAAAAACGAACAAGGCAATGATGCCGCCCTCCCCACCCGCGAAAACATCGTCTGTCGTCGCTGGTTATTAGCCGATGAAGGTACGGTCAAATGGGTTGACAAGTGGGCGTATTAATAGAATGAATAGGGGGGCAATTACCTGGGGATACTGTATCGATAAGAAAACCTGTTATTTGCCCTTTGAATCTCATCCTGTCCTAATTTTGCGGGGGTTTTAAATCCCCGCGTGTTATTGCTCTTACAAAATTGTTAAATAGGTTTCAGTAGGGCTGATTGGCAAAGGTTTGAGGGTTTGATTTTGCAAGTCTATTTCTAACCCCAAAGATTCTAGGGGAATCACACCTAAAAGGGCGTCTCCTCCTCCAGGTAACTCTAAGCACTCAAAGGTCCCTTCTCTATCAAACATCGAGAGGGTAGCATCTCGAAAAATTCGGGCTTTGCCAATGCCCATTGCCGTAGCAACGTCTACTTCTTTGAGGAGTTTTAGTCCCAGCTTGGCAATGGCATGAGAGGGTAAACACAAGGTTGTTGCCCCTGTGTCTACTAAGACGTTGGGCAGAGTGATGGACCGCACTTGGTCTGGAGTAATTGTCCCATCTTCAGCTCGAATTTGGTCGGCGCGATTGATGATTGTTAGAGTGGCAAAAACTTTTCCCATGTTCCTTTGATTTGCTTCTGACATTGAGACTTCCTCCTAAAAAATTGGAGTTATTTCTGGATTTATTATAGCTTGAAAAATAAAGCGTATTATACCCATAAAAATAGTTGTATAGCTATTGATTAATTTTTATAGTCTCCAAATTACGGTGGTACAACCAGGGGTAGAAACCGGATTTTTTATCCAAGTTTTTGATAAAGGGCATTAAATTTAGGCAAAAACCCTATTTCTGGTAACTTGAAGTTTTTGAGTGTGGTCGAGAAACCGGGTTGTGGGAAAATGTTGAGCGTTTCTTTGTAAAAGCGCCCCACTGTTCCCACATCGGTTACAATTTTTGGGGTGTTCCAGTTGGAAAACTGTCCCCCTGGACCCATACCGGATCAAACGGACTCGGAAATACTAAACTCTTAAAGACATCTTTATTCTCAGAGGTTAAGAGCGATGAGTCAGATTGCTTATTCAACCGATGCCACTATCACCGATCGCGATCGCGGGTATTTACAACTTCCCCCGGATTATACGGCGATTCAATCCATGCCGGAAGTGTGGCCCCTGGCCCGATCGCAGTTTGGGAATACTCTGGCATTGTGTGACCCCCATGCTAAACCTGTGGTGGAGTTGACGTTTGGTCAATTATGCGAGCAAATTCAGCAGTTTGCCGCTGGGGTGCAATCCTTGGGATTACCGGCGATCGCCGATAATCTCCCCCCCCGAGTCGCCCTGTTTTCTAACGATAGTCCCCGGTGGATGATTGCGGACCAAGGACTGATGAGGGCGGGTGCAGCGGATGTGGTACGCGGTTCGGATGCCGATCGCGAGGAGTTGCTATTCATTCTCCAAAATAGCGGTAGTATCGGTCTGGTGGTGGAAAATCTGGCCTTACTCAAAAAACTCCGCCCTCAACTGGATGACTTACCCATCCAATGGATTATTTATCTTTCCGATGAACCCCTGCCTACCGAGGATACTCTACCCGTCAAAATTTTATCCTTTCAACAGGTCATGGCGAAAGGGGCCAGTTCTACCTTGCAACCCGTCACTCTCACTCGGGAAACCCTGGCAACTTTAATTTACACCTCTGGAACCACGGGTAAACCCAAAGGGGTGATGCTGAGTCATGGTAATCTGTTACATCAAATCGAGACTCTGCCGACAATTTTGCAACCGGAACCGGGCGATCGCGTGATTACCATTCTCCCAACTTGGCACAGTTTCGGCCGCATGGGTCAATACTTTCTCCTCTCCCGAGGGTGCAGTCAGTTTTACACGAATATTCGCTATCTAAAAGCCGATTTAAAAGAATATCACCCCAAATATACTTTTGGTGTACCCCGCCTCTGGGAATCGATTTATGAAGGGGTACAGAAGCAATTTCGGGAACAACCCGCCAATCGCCAAAAACTGGTCAAAACTTTTTTTGGGTTTTCCCAAAGCTATATTGAAGCGGGTCGGGTTTTGCACGGATTGCAGTTGCAACTCGAACCCGCTTCTGGGAGTGAAAAACTCCTGGCAGTCATTAAACGGGCGCTATTGTGGCCCCTCCACACTTTAGGCGATCGCCTGGTGTATCAGAAAGTCCGCCAAGCAACCGGGGGTCAACTCAAATATGTGATTAGTGGTGGCGGGTCCCTCGCCATGCATATCGAAAATTTCTTTGAAATTATTGGCATTGATGTCCTGGTAGGATATGGGTTAACCGAAACCACTCCAGTCTTGACAGCGCGCCGGTTTTGGCATAATTTACGCGGTTCTGCCGGTCGTCCCATTCCCTACACCGAACTGCGCATCGTTCATCCCGACACCCGCAAACCGCTACAAACTGGGGAACGGGGGTTAGTCTTGGCGCGGGGTCCTCAAATTATGCAAGGATACTACAAAAATCCCGAAGCAACAACCAAGGCGATCGACCCTGACGGATGGTTTGATACCGGGGATTTGGGGTGGTTGACTCCTGGCAATGATTTAGTCCTCACGGGTCGCGCCAAAGATACTATTGTTTTGACCAACGGGGAAAATATCGAACCTCAACCGATTGAAGATGCCTGTATCCGCAGTGCTTATATTGACCAAATGATGCTCGTTGGTCAGGACCAAAAGTGCCTCGGGGCTTTAATTGTACCAAATTTTGAAGCCCTGCAACAGTGGGCCGAATCGCAAAACTTGTCCCTGCGTCTGCCAGAAACTGTGTCTCAAGGGAATCCTCCCCCTGGATTGGGAACCGGAGAAATCGACTTTTCTAGTCCTGAGATTGAGAACCTGTTCCGCCAGGAGTTAAATCGGGAGGTGAAAAACCGTCCGGGATATCGTCCGGATGACCGCATTGGACCTTTCCAGCTTTTAAGTGAACCGTTTTCGATGGACAATGGAATGCTGACCCAAACCTTGAAAATTAAAAGGCCCGTGATTACTGAACGGTATCGCGATCGCATTGACAAAATGTTCCTTTGATCCCGTTTAGCCCCGTAGCGTGATAGCATAACGGGGCCAATTCTTTGCTAAATTTCTAATTAAACCTTGATCTAGGTCACCGAATATGGATGTCTCTAACTCGAAATTACTTCTGAAGCGCAATACCATTATCAAAGCGATCGTTACCCCACGCTGGAAAGAAGAAGTCCAGCAGCAACTACAAGGACAAATCAATCAAATTGATACCCAACTCCAACAGCTTGAAATGCAAGCGCAGCAGATGATTTCTGAGATTCACAAGCAGAGTATTCAACCCCCCGGACCACAAGTCCAGCAACAAATCGAGTCGGTGAAAATGCAGGCCACTCAGCGGCAAAGAGAAATGCTGGATCAGAAAAATCAAATTCTTCAAAATCTGCAACAAGTCCAGACTTTGGAAATGGGACAAGAAGTTGCTAGTGGACAAATGGATAGTTTTTTCTATTTGGAACGCGGCGATGATTTAATCAAAAAAATGCAGGTAGAAGTCGTCTTGCGCGATGGCGTCGTTGAGGAAATTCGCGGCGATTTGTAGAGGGTCATTGGTTATTTATCCTCGTGACGTGGCTCTGCCGCGTCATGCACTCTTGGCGGCTCTGCCGCCTGTACATTTGGTAAGAAGTTGAAGCTTTTCCAGGTACAATAGGCCGCCATTAGCGCCTGATGATCCAGGACTGGAGGCAGAGCCTCCAGAATGCGTGACGCGGCAGAGCCACGTCACCAGGGTGGGGGATATGGGAGGATGGGGACGAGGGAGATATAGGTGATGCTGTATGCTCTTGGGGGCAAATCAGGGGAGATTTTCTCGGGGGACGGATCAAGGTAGAATAAAAACTTGCTTTATTTTAGTTTTGAGCGTCGAAAAGAAGCTACCTATGATTAACGAAGTGTTCATGCCTGCTCTGAGTTCCACGATGACCGAAGGCAAAATTGTCTCTTGGGAAAAAGCGCCGGGGGACAAAGTGGAGAAGGGCGAAACAGTGGTTGTAGTGGAGTCTGACAAAGCAGACATGGACGTAGAGTCCTTCTATGAAGGGTATCTCGCGACGATCCTCGTCCAAGCTGGGGAAGCGGCCCCCGTCGGTGCGCCGATCGCTTTGTTAGCCGAAACGGAAGCCGAAATCGAACAGGCGAAGCAGCAAGGGGCCAACCTCAGCAATAAATCGGCTCAACCGGCAGCCCCTGCTCAGGCTACCCCATCCCCTGCACCAGAACCAGCAATGGCGGCGGCGGGATCAACCGCTAGTCGTCAAAATGGTCGCATGGTTGCTTCTCCTCGGGCCAAAAAATTGGCGAAGGAATACAAAGTGGACTTGGCAACCCTCTCCGGCAGTGGTCCTTTTGGTCGGATTGTGGCGGAAGATGTAGAAGCAGCAGCCGGTAAAGCCCCAGCCGCGATCGCCACCCCACCCCAACCCACGGTAGCAGCACCCCCAAGAATTCCCACCCAGGCAGTCCCAACGGCCCCCGCAGCCTCGGGAGATATGGTCCCCTTCAATACTCTGCAAAATGCGGTGGTGCGGAATATGGTGGCGTCATTACAGGTGCCGATTTTCCATGTAGGCTATACGATTACTACCGATCAGTTAGACAAACTCTACAAACAGATTAAGTCCAAAGGGGTAACCATGACTGCCCTCCTAGCGAAAGCTGTGGCCCTCACGTTACAGAAACATCCCTTACTCAATGCCAGTTGTGTAGAGGGAGGCATCCAACATCATAGCAATATCAATGTTGCTGTAGCGGTGGCAATGGGAGATGGTGGGTTAATTACGCCGGTTCTGCAAAATGCGGACCAAATGGATATTTATTCCCTGTCTCGCACTTGGAAAGATTTGGTGGAACGCGCCCGAGTCAAACAGTTGCAACCGGCGGAGTATAATAGCGGCACGTTTACCCTGTCCAATTTGGGTATGTATGGGGTGGATAGTTTTGATGCAATTCTGCCTCCGGGTCAGGGTTCGATTCTTGCCATTGGTGGAGCCAAAAATCAAGTGGTAGCGACGGAAGATGGCATGATAGGGGTCCGGCGACAAATGCAGGTCAATATCACCTGTGATCACCGGATTATCTACGGTGCGGATGCGGCGTCATTCCTGCAAGATTTAGCCAAGCTGATTGAAACGAATCCTCAATCTCTCACGATGTAGGTATGGGTTGGGGAAGAGACCTAATCCCCCAACCCCCTTCCCACTCTCCTTTACCTTTAAGAGGAGAGGGAAGTATAAAGAATACATATCTTGGCGGGAAGGGGGAGCCGGATGGATAGAGGTTCCTTGTTCAAGTATTATGTTTTGCTGCCAGTACAAGTCTAAAATTTTATACTTTTCTGCCAGTAGAAATCGGTATTTTTTATACCTCCCTCTCCTGTTAGGGGAGGCTGGGAAGGGGTTGGTTCAGTCGATTGACGCACAGTCAGCATCCTGTAATACGGAATCCGGTTGCTCTAGGTCTATAAGAACCCGCAGGCTCAAGCTTGCAGGCTCACAGGACAAAGCCAGCTATCAAAAAACGACTTCTATCAACCGAATTCCGTATAATCGGAAGGATGAAGGGGGATACGGACAGTGGATTTATCCTTCATCCTTCTTCAGTCCTCATCCTATAGTGTAATGGTGAATTAAGTGGAATCCATAAGAACTCTAGCGGTTGATATTGGTGGTAGTGGCACGAAGACAATTGTCTTAGATGCAGCAGGGGAAGCGGTGACAACCCGTAACCGCGTTCCGACTCCAAATCCGGCTAAACCCGAACCTGTAATTGAGGCGATCGCTGCTTTAGCAAAAGAACAAGGTGAGTTTAATCGGGTTTCCGTCGGCTTTCCTGGGGTAGTTCGTCATGGAATCATCTATACTGCGGTCAACCTCCACCCGGATTGGGTAGAATTCAATCTTGCCGAAGCGCTGACGAATGTCTTGGGAAAACCGGTTCGGGTTTGCAATGATGCTGATATCCAAGGGTTAGGCGCAATTTCAGGGAAAGGGGTCGAACTCACGATTACCTTGGGAACTGGGTTTGGGAGTGCCTTGTTTGTGAATGGATCACTGGTGCCGAATTTGGAACTGGGACATCATCCCTTCCGCAAAAGTCAAACTTATGAGGAACAATTGGGACGTGCGGCATTGGATAAAGTCGGGGATAGACGGTGGAATCGCCGGTTACAAAAAGCGATCGCCAATTTAGAACATTTGTTTAATTACGATCGCCTCTACATCGGTGGCGGTGAAGCTAAAAAAATCACCTTTGATTTACCGGATAAAGTTACCATTGTTCCCAATATCAGTGGGTTATTAGGGGGAATTGCGTTGTGGCGGGACTCGTAACCCCATGCAGGAAGAGGCGATCGCTTTCTCCCTTTGCCTAGAGTTAGCTCAAAATTGGGCAATTAAACTTAATATAGGTGAAGTGAGCAGATGATCAGTAGGGTAAGTCATCTTCATCTTACCCTACGTTTAGGCTAAAGCCTAGACAAAGTGTCAGTCATTCGATAAAACCACCCTTGGAGGAAAGACGATGAAAGCCGTTATCATGACCGGATTAGGCGCAGCAGCGGATGTCTTGAAAGTACAAGATATTCCGGGTCCACAATTAGAAGGCGATCGCGATATTTTAGTCCGTCTTCATGCTGCCGGGGTTAACCCCATTGATACTAAAGTCCGCAAACGCGGAACCTTTCATCCGGATCTCACCCCGGATATCCTCGGATGTGATGGCGCGGGAGTCGTCGAGGCGATCGCCTCTGGCGTCCAAACCCTCAACGTGGGAGATGAAGTATATTTTTGTAATGGCGGATTGGGTGGACCTCATGGCAACTATGCCGAATATATTGCGATCGATGAACGATTTGTTGCCAAAAAACCCTCGTCCCTCAGCTTTGTAGAAGCGGCAGCAGCACCCCTCGTCCTGATTACCGCCTGGGAAGCACTCTACGATCGCGCTGGTCTACAACCGGGCCAAAAAGTGCTAATTCAGGCTGGTGCAGGCGGTGTCGGTCATGTTGCCATCCAACTGGCTAAACTCAAAGGTGCTGAAGTTGCTACCACGGTCAGTACCCCAGAAAAAGCCGAATTTGTCCGGCAACTGGGGGCCGATTTAGTGATTTTATATAAAGAACAAAATGTCATTGAAACCGTGATGGACTGGACTAATGGGGAAGGGGTAGATATCGGATTTGATACCGTCGGTGATACAACCTTCTTTGAAACGGCTGAAGCGGTGCGCTTATATGGGGATGTGGTCACCATTTTAGAACCCAATCCGGAGCATGGTACGTTAAAAACTTCTCGACTCCGTAACCAGCGGATTAGTTTTGAATTAATGCTGACTCCGATGTTACAAAATCGGATACCCGAACAAGAAGATCAAGGCAAAATGTTACAGCAATGTGCGCGCCTATTTGATGAAGGCAAGTTAAAGATTCATGTGGGTAAAACATTCCCCCTAGAACAAGCAGTTGCTGCACATGAGTTATTAGAAACGGGTTCGATGCAGGGTAAAATTGTTCTGACAATGGGCAGCTAATCCTTTTTATGTCACGACTTTAGGGGTTTTTCCTCAAAAGGGGGATAACGACTGAAGTCGTGACACTGAAACCGGGAGAGACCTCTTTAAATTATTTTTAATATCAATCAAAATTTGCATGAAAAATCAAGCTATTTTATTCTTTATATTTATTCTAATTTTAATCTTTAACCCGATAACTTCACTCCCAGCTTATGCACAAATTACCCCGTTAAATAATCCCAATCCAAACAATCGGGAACGGCTCACCCTGGAGCAATTACAACAGCGGATTAATTCGCCAATTATCTCTGAAGGAGTTCGGACGATTGACTTGCGGGAATTCCTAATTGATTTAACTCCCAGCAATGCCGAATTTAAAGACCGATTTTATCTGTTGTTACAAAATCAACTGAATCGGTCCGGAACTCCTATCGCTTTAGATTTATCCTATTCCATGATTCAGGGAGACTTTGATGGAAATGAGTTGGGATTAAGAGCCCCGCTTTATGGAGAGGCATTTTTACCCTTATTCTCCGAACAAGAGCGATCGCAACTGCAACGCGATCGCACTCGGTTGGCAAGGTTAAGTCAACTCTCGCGATCGCTGCTGGGGGTTCCCCCCGAACAAGTCGAAATTACCCTCTTCCAAGAACCGATTAAACTGGTTCACACGCATTTCATGGGAGAAGTTCATTTTAACCATAGTTTCTTCCTAAATCGGGTTGAAGCAATGGGAGCAACTTTTGATAAATTGGCAGACTGGTCCGAAACGCGGTTTAGTAAATTTAGCAATTTTGCTGGAGCAAATTTTGTATCAGAGGCGCGATTTCAAGGAAGCATTTTTTTTGATGAGATAGGATTTAATCAAGGGTTGTTTCAAGGGAACGCTAATTTTAAAGCAACTCGATTTGAGGAGTCCGGTAATTTTAATCAAGTTCTTTTTAAACAAGGGTCTAATTTTACCCGATCGCTGTGGAATGGCAATGCAGATTTTAGCGGCTGTCAATGGGACAATCCTGCTTTATTTGACCGCGCTAAGTTTGCTGAATCTCTATTTTTAACCGAAATAACGTTCCGAAATCTAGCGAGTTTTCGAGAAACTGCTTTTAATCAATCTATCAATTTGCGGGAAGCGAGTCTGCGCGATCGCGTTGCCTTCAGTGATACCACCTTTGCCAATTCTGCTTTTATTAATGTAGCCGGATTACGCTTTGATTCAGAATCTGCTAGAATTACCGGTGACCCCGGACAAATTGGTAAAAAACTTTCCCTTCCCAATCTTTCTGGGAATGAAACTCTCCTGCGTCAATTAGTCCGAAATTTCCGCCAACAAGAACAAATTGCCGATGCTAATCAAATGGAATATCTAACGGAAAACCTTCGGCAAGAGAGTTTATTTCATCAATTAATCGGGATTAATATTAACACCGCCTCTCGGCCACAATTAATAAAATTGGGATTATCAGAAACTCAAGCTGATGCCATTATTCACAGTCAAGATGAGCGGATTTTTGGCAGTCTCAGCGAAGTCCTAAATTTACCAGAAATTGACCTATCGAGTTACATCAAACTCCGCGATCGCGCTGTTGCAGGCGAACCCCTTTCCCTCCCCGCATGGTTGAGAACTGGCATTCAGTGGTTAGGATTAAGTGCACTGCTACTGCTGACCCACTACGGCACCAGTTTTTGGCTGATTTTCGGTGTAGGATTAGTCGCGATCGCCTATTTCAGCCTGTTATTTTGGTTCGTTGATCGCTATCGGCGCATCCTTCCCAAACCCATCATTCCCACCGCCTTTGAAACCCCGTGGATGCTATCCACTTGCCTAGGATTAGCGAGTATCGGACTCTTCGCTATTATTCGCAGCAGTAGCGAACCCTTGTTAACCCTCACCTGCTTAGGAATTCTCATTATCCCCATCCCCACTATTTTAATCATCATCCTCTATAAAAAAGGCCGCTATCATAACCTTATTGACTCCAGCTATTTTGTAGAAGATACCGGAATGCGCCAACTCCGTCTAGCGATCGGACGTTTACCCATTATTCCCCGCTTTCCTGCCATGAGAGAACGCTATCTCCCCCTCCTTTGGAACCGCCGCTGGAACTGGCTCAATTATTACGATTTCAGCCTCAATAACCTTCTGAAATTTGGCTTCAATGACATCCGTCTGCGAGATGAACATCTCCCCGGCATCATTTCTGGTTTAGTTTGGTATCAATGGACTCTTGGCTTACTTTATCTCAGTCTCTTACTCTGGACCCTATCGCGAACTATCCCCGGATTAAACCTCCTAATTTATCTCAAATAACCTCTATTTTTCTGTCCTCTCGTCTCTCTTTCCTCCGTCAAAATCAGTGAAATTAATGCTTAAAATATGACCGTTTCTCCTCTCTCCGAACTCATCAAAGTCTTCCTCAAACTCGGCATCATTGGATTTGGGGGTCCAGCAGCACATATTGCCATGATGGAAGATGAAGTGGTTCATCGGCGGCAATGGTTAACCCAAGAACAATTTCTCGACCTTGTAGGTGCCACAAACTTAATTCCTGGACCTAATTCCACAGAAATGGCAATTCATATTGGCTATATTTATGCTGGGGGATTGGGATTAATTGTCGCCGGAACTTGTTTTGTCATCCCTGCCGTGTTAATGACCGCTGCTTTGGCATGGGGATATGTCCAATTTGGAGAATTACCTCAAGTTTATCCCTGGTTATATGGCATCAAACCAGCAGTTTTAGCCGTGATTTTTACCGCTTTATGGCGTTTGGGAAAAAAGGCAGTGAAATCTCGGGAATTGTTACTCATTGCGATCGCTACTGCAATTGCGGTTTGGTTCGGCATGAATGAAGTCTTTGCCTTGTTGTTAGGTGGAGTCTTCGGTGCAATTTGGCTGAATTGGCGCGATCGCTCGACGTTCAGCGCATGGCTTTTTGGGTTATTTTTATCCCAAACTCCCCACAGTTTATCTCCCGTTACTCCTTTGAATTCTGAGTCCGTTCCCCTGTGGAAATTGGGGTTATTTTTTCTCAAAGTGGGTAGCGTTTTATATGGCAGTGGTTATGTATTAATTGCTTTCTTACAGGGTCAATTAGTGGATGAATTTGGATGGGTGACTCAGCAACAGTTATTAGATGCAGTGGCAATGGGTCAAGTCACTCCTGGTCCTTTGCTAACCACGGCAACTTTTATCGGGTATGTGATTGGTGGATTTCCCGGTGCAATTATCTCGACTTTAGGGATTACCTTGCCATCATTTTTGTTTGTATTAATTTTGAATCCCTGGATTCCCCGCCTGCGATCGCGCAAATGGACTTCAGCCTTTTTAGATGCAATAAATGTTAGTGCTGTAGCATTGATGGCGGTGGTGACGGTTCAATTAGCGGTCAGCACTCTGCGGATTAATTTTAATGGAATACCCCTAGGGACTGCACTGCTGGGGATTGATTGGATTGCGGCTTTGATTGCGGCGATCGCCGCTATTTGTGCCTTAGTTTGTCGCATTAATGCCGCTTGGTTAGTCTTCGGAGGTGCGATCGCTGGTTGGCTGGCGAATCATCTTTTTTAACCCATTTTGAACCCAATTAACGGATAATGGGTGGAGTTTTTCACCCATTATCCGTTAATCCCTAAAACTTAAGACCGGCCAATTCCCACATAGCGGAATCCAGCTTTTTGCAGCATTTCCCGATCCAGGAAATTACGACCATCAATCATGACCGCATGGTTCATCAATTGCGCCATTTTCTCATAGTTCAAACTTTGGAATTGCTTCCAATCGGTGACAAGAACTAAGGCATCGCAACCATCCGCCAAGCGTTCCGGGTCGGTTTCCACCAATACCCCACTCAATCCTTGACCAATCCCAGTTTGGGAAACAATCGGGTCATAAGCTTTCACTTTTGCACCCAGGCGGTTGAGTTGTTCGATTAAATTCAACGCCGGTGCATCGCGCATATCGTCCGTATCGGGTTTGAAGGTTAACCCTAATAATCCAATCGTTTTGCCTTTGAGAATTTTGAGTTCATGCTGCAATTTTTCAATGGCAATTTGACGCTGCCGTTTGTTAACTTCGATCGCCGCTTTGAGTAACTGCGCATCATAGCCATAATCATCGGCAGTGTGTACCATGGCAGACACATCTTTGGGGAAACAAGACCCCCCCCAACCGATACCAGCTTGGAGGAATTTAGTCCCAATTCGGGAGTCCAGACCCATGCCTTTGGCAACTTGCACTACATCAGCACCGACGCGATCGCAAACGTTAGCAATTTCGTTGATAAAGCTAATTTTTGTTGCTAGGAACGCATTGGCGGCATATTTAATCATTTCCGCCGAACTAATATCCGTCAAAACCACCGGAACTGGGGGTAAAGAAGCATCTTCAGCAAACTTGCGCTGAATGATGGGTTGATAAAGTTCTTCCATCAATTTGAGTGCACGGGGGTTGTTGCTACCCAGAACGATGCGATCGGGATTAAAGGTATCATAAACCGCTGACCCTTCCCGGAGAAATTCCGGATTACTGACCACATCAAATTCCACACCCAATTTTTTGGCAGTTTCGTCTTTACTGCCTTCCTGTTGATGCCGTTCTGTGACCCCATCGAGGACAATCATCCGTACCCAGTCCCCAGAACCAATGGGAACCGTGGATTTATTGACGATGACTTTATACCCTTTATCCAGGTGCGCACCGATGCCTCGCGCTACCGCTTCTACATAGCGGGTATCACTTTCTCCCGTGGGGAGGGGAGGAGTACCCACCGCAATGAATAAAATCTCACCGTGGGAGACACCATATTGTAAGTCGGTGGTAAACTCTAACCGTCCAGCTTCCGAGGCTTCTTGCATGATTTCAGACAGTCCCGGTTCATAAATTGGGGACCGTCCCGATTTCATTAATTTGACTTTTTCTTCGTTATTGTCCACACAGATCACATGATGACCGGTGTAGGCTAAACAAGCGCCAGTGACTAAGCCAACGTATCCGGTACCAATAACACAAACGCGCATATAAGGTATCTCCTGCAAATTTATAGAAGTCTGTCCGATGAAGAAGGAGAAATCGTTTGAAATCCTAGGGGAAAAAGCTCAGGAAATGCCTAATTTTTCTCCCTTTGATTTCAGCTTAACGTTCAATGGTAGGCGATCGCTAATTTTTGCTTCCCGGCTCCTTCATCCTGTCCATTTTTTGTATGCTGCACCCTGAACTAATCGCGATTATACGCTATCTCATGGCGGGGAATAGTTCTACTCATTAGGCCGATAATTCTCCTACTGAAAGATTACCCCTTTTGGTTATTTAGATATCAGGCGATCGCGAAAATCTTCGATTGTCAATTTTAATCCTTCATCCACATGAACTTTGGGTTCCCATCCCAGCCAAGTCTTTGCCAGGGTGATATCCGGTTGGCGTTGGCGCGGATCATCTTGCGGAAGGGGCTTAAATTGAATATCCGCATCGGGATTTACCATTTTCTGAATTTTTTCCGCCAGTTGTAAAATAGTGTATTCATCCGGATTCCCCAAATTCATAGGACCGATATGTTCTCCATTCATCAACCGCATTAACCCTTCTACTAAGTCAGACACATAGCAGAAACTCCGGGTTTGAGACCCATCGCCATACACCGTTAAGGGAATTCCCCGCAACGCTTGTACCACAAAATTGCTCACCACTCGTCCATCATTTTCTAACATTCTGGACCCGAAGGTATTAAAAATTCGAGCGACCCGAATATCGACATTATTTTGACGGTGGTAATCAAAACAGAGGGTTTCTGCCACTCGTTTTCCTTCGTCGTAACAACTGCGAATTCCAATGGTATTGACATTTCCCCGATAGTCTTCAGTTTGAGGATGCACATCTGGATCCCCATAAACTTCTGAGGTAGAAGCCATTAAAAGTCTCGCCTTAACTCGCTTGGCGAGTCCCAACATATTCATTGTACCAATGACGTTGGTTTTAATAGTTTTGACTGGGTTGTACTGATAGTGAACTGGCGATGCCGGACAAGCTAAATGATAGATTTGCTCAACTTCTAACCGAATCGGTTCTGTCACATCATGACGAATCAGTTCAAAATAGGGATTTCCTAACCATTTACTGATATTTCGCTTATCCCCGGTAAAAAAGTTATCTAGGCATAAAACATCATGCCCTTGTTCCATTAAGCGATCAATGAGATGGGAACCGATAAAACCAGCCCCCCCCCGTAACCAATATTCTCATACGTTTAAGCTACTTAGAGTTAGAAAGGACAGAGCCATTGGCTCAAAACCTGGCATCCCGATAATTTCTTTCTTAAAATAACAAAAAAAGCGCCCTTTTCGGCACTTTTGAAGCAAAGTTAATTAAAACTTTACGTTTTGTTATATAGCCTTTTTTTTGGTGGTCAAGTCTATTCAGGATCCCCCTAAATCCCCCTTGTCAAGGGGGACTTTCTCGGTTCCCTTGTCAAGGGGTCAAGGGGGCAAGGGGGGAGCTCTGGAGTGCGAGGAGGGAGCAAGCTAGAGGGGACTCATGAATGAGAAAATGGTTATAAAACTGTGAACGCTCCCGGTTTTAACTGCGATCAAGCTTGAGGACAGCCATAAATGCTTCCTGGGGAACATCCACGGTCCCGATCGCTTTGAGGCGTTTCTTACCCTTCGCTTGCTTTTTCAGCAGTTTCTTCTTGCGCGAGATGTCTCCGCCATAACATTTTGCTAACACATCCTTTCGCAGGGCGGGAATATTTTCACTGGCAATCACCCGAGACCCAATGGAGGCTTGGATTGGGACCTTAAATTGATGGCGCGGGATCAATTCCTTGAGTTTTTCTACCAAGGCGCGACCCATCACATAAGCTTTATCCCGGTGAACAATCATCGCCAGGGCATCTACGAGATCATTTTTAATCAAAATATCCATCCGCACTAACGGATTCTCCCGGTAGCCGATGACGTGATATTCCATGCTGGCATACCCGCGCGATCGCGACTTCATTTGGTCAAAAAAGTCCGTCACCACCTCTGCCAACGGTAACTCATACACCAACGTGGTCCGTTCCGGGGTCAGATACTTCATATCCGTAAACTCCCCACGGCGAGTCTGACAGAGTTCCATCAAGGCCCCCACGTAGGTTTCCGGGGTAATCATCTCCACGCGCACATAAGGCTCCTCAATTTTTTCCCGTTCTTGAGGAGGGGGCAGCAAACTCGGATTATCAACGTAGACTGTTTCTCCGTTGATTTTAGTCACCTGATAAATAACTGAGGGAGCAGTGGTGATTAAATCCAGGTCATACTCCCGTTCTAGGCGTTCCTGGACAATTTCCATGTGCAGCAGTCCCAGGAATCCACAGCGGAAGCCAAACCCCATTGCACTGGAGGTTTCCGGTTCATAGGAGAGGGCGGCATCATTGAGTTTGAGCCGTTGCAGGGCTTCCCGCAGGTCTTCAAATTGGTCCGCATCGGTGGGAAATAAGCCACAGAAGACCATTGGATTCGCTTCGGTGTAGCCCGGTAAGGGCTGTTCTGCGGGGTCTTGGGCGAGGGTGATGGTATCGCCTACGCGGGCATCTTCCACGGTTTTGATGGCAGCGGCGAGATAGCCCACTTCCCCAGCATGAAGTTCATCGAGGGGTTGTTGGGTGGGGGAGAGCACGCCGATTTCATCAGCATCGTATTCCTTCCCGGCGACCATGAGTCGAACCCGATCGCCTTTTTTGAGGGTGCCATCCATCACGCGAAAATAGGCGATCGCCCCGCGATAGGCATCGTAATAACTATCGAAAATCAACGCGCGCAAGGGGGCATTTACTGTATCTTTAGGCGCAGGGATTCGATTGACGATCGCCTCCAAAATCTCATCGACCCCGATCCCCTCTTTCGCCGAAGCGAGAATCGCATTCGAGCAATCTAACCCAATGATTTGTTCAATTTCATTTTTAACCCGTTCCGGTTCTGCTCCCGGCAGGTCAATTTTATTCAAAACTGGAATAATTGCTAAATCATATTCCAGGGCTAAATACAGATTAGCCAGGGTTTGGGCCTCCACCCCTTGGGACGCATCCACCACCAACAGCGCCCCTTCACAAGCAGCCAGCGATCGGGAGACTTCGTAGGAAAAATCCACGTGCCCTGGGGTATCGATTAAATTGAGGACGTATTTTTCCCCATCTTTTGCCTGATAGTTCATCCGGGCCGCTTGCAGCTTAATCGTAATGCCGCGCTCTCGTTCCAGTTCCATGTTATCGAGGAACTGTTGCTTCATGGCCCGTGATTCCACTGTGCCGGTCACCTGTAGGAGACGATCGGCCAAGGTGGATTTTCCGTGGTCGATATGAGCAATGATTGAAAAGTTACGAATGCGAGATACAGGAACGTCGGTCATACGCTTTTGTCAGTTATCGGCGCGATAGGCTTCGGATGCAATGGGCAAGATGGTTTTAACAAGGGTCGTCACCCCCGGTCATTTAGACCCCGGCGATTCCCTTGCCCTCACCCTATTTCTTAACACATTTTAATACTTTTCGGATCCAGACGGTCCCCCTTTGAGCAGTTTCCTCTTTGGCGATCGTCCGATCGCATTTCCCCAGTGATTATTAACAGAATTTGATGGAGGAATCCCATTCAGGGTCTAAACTCATGACGCCTATTGCAAACCAGTTGGCTGGAAAAACAACTCCACCGCTCAAGGGTAAGCCGTCAACCCGCAGATTAGGGAGATGAAAAGAGCCTAACCCTCGCCCAAGTTAATTACAAACTTACCAGTTAGCACCCCAGGGAATCATCCCGTTATCTGACAAGATGGATTAATCCTCAGTAGATAGATTGGAAGCAGCATCGTACAATAGATAGGATGACATCCCAGGGATTCTTCGGTCCTGATGCACCGGAGTTCTCCTGGGGTTGTTCACTGCTAACTCACCAGAGCCATATTGAGTGCGCGGGACTTGAATTTTGAATGGGCACTCTTTCCCGAGAGCCTTGTAACCTTATACCCCTGTTGAGAAATTTACAACTGTTATGAACGATCAGGCTGTGCAATATAGTCGCAACCCCGAAAAAGTAGAGATTTCGATCCATATCGATCCCGAACTGCTCGATCGCGTCAGCCATTTGACCAACGATCCCAGCAAAGTCATTGAAACAGCCCTGCGCCAATGGTTACGCGGGGATGCCAGTCGCGATGATGAATTGACGCGCAATTTAACCCGCAATCCCCCCGTTCCCCCCCGTGGAGAGTGGAACGATTGAGATTGAATGCGGGTTCTAGTCGGGGCACTTATGAATGGCCTCCGGTTGTGGATCGTTAGAAAGAGTGGGTTTTGAAACCCTGGTGATGCCCTATTCGGTGATGATTTTTCCCGTGCCGTGAATGACTCTACACCCCCAGCTTATCCAGCGTCCAATGATTCTAGTTGGTTGCGATCGCTAGGAGCACAACTGGCATTTACTCAAGATGCCTCGGGTTTATATCGAGGATTTTATTGGTCAAATGCTGAAAATTACGGGTTAAATTCCCAGGAAATCGTCGGCACTTTTGTGGGAGATCAGTTTAAACCTTTAAGCATCACCCCTTATTTAGAACGGGTCGAGCGGGTGTTAAACTCCCGGATTCCTGAGCGGTTTAGCTATCCGTTTCGCTATGGCGATCAATACTTCTTATTTGAACTGGCGATCAGTCCGATTTTTCCGCCTCAAGGAGAACCGAGCGAAGTGCTGGTGATCGGACGGTTACTGCCCAATGCGCTTCTGTGGGGCCAAGAGGAGCAATCGGGCAATTCCCAGGCGATCGCGTCGAATCACTTGGATCTGCATCACAAATTCCTCAGTAGCATTGTCGGTAGTATTCGCCGGACTTTACCTCCGGGTTCGGAACTCTATCAAAAACTGCTGGGGGAAATGGCGCGCAAGATTCGGCGGACCCTCGACCTTGATACAATCTGGAACGAAACGGTTCAAGGGTTGGGGCTGGCATTGGGGGCCAGCCGTTGTTTTATTTGTCCCTACCAGCCGGGAAGCCCGAAAGTCCGAGTGGTTGCAGAGTACATTACGCTATCCTTACCAGCTCTACAAGGGCAGGACCTTTATCTGCTGGAGCATCCCGCGCTCAATCACGTGTTGCTCACTCAAACGGCAATGGTTGTGGGGTCCGAAGAGGCGATCGCCTCAGCACCTGAGTCCATGTTAGTGGTGGCGACAAGCTACCAAGATCGACCTAATGGCTTAATTTGTCTCGATCGCCCCGGTATCCTGCCGAACCCACCCCTTGAGGCAAATCCGGCGGAATCAGCCAAAACTACCCCGTTGCGTCCCTGGAGTATGGCCGAAATTGAGTTAGTCCAGGAACTCGCTGAACAAGTGGGTACGGCGATCGCTCATGCCACCCTCTATGAAGAATTAGAAGACGCTCGTCAAAAAGCCGAAGAAATTTCCCAAATTAAAAGTCAGTTTCTCGCAAATACTTCCCACGAACTGCGGACCCCCCTCAATGGCATTATTGGGTTTTTAAAGTTAATCGTGGATGATATGGCAGAAGATGAAGAAGAAAAACATGAATTTATTAAAGAAGCGTATCACAGTGCTGTCCATCTGCTCAATTTAATTAACGATGTTTTAGATATTGCCAAAATTGAAGCGGGTAAAATGGAACTCGATTTAGTTCCGGTGAAGTTGGATGAACTGTTAACCGGAATTGAAAATCATGCTCGCGCTCATCGACAGGAAAAAAATTTAAGTTTTCAGGTGTATAAACCCCACACTGAAGATGAAATTATTTTGTATGGTAATTACCAACGGTTGTTACAGGTTCTGTTTAATTTAGTCGGAAATGCGATTAAATTTACCCATGAAGGGGGAATCACGATTACCGCTGAAGTGATTGAATCCCCCGTCTTTTTTCAAAACCAAGAATTTCCTGGGATGGTTTCTATTGCTGTTGCTGACACCGGCATCGGCGTTTCTTTGGATCAACAAGATAAACTCTTTCAATCGTTTTCTCAAGTAGATGGGGAACGAACCCGACGCTATGGAGGGACGGGATTAGGACTGGCGATTTCCCAACGGCTTGTTGAAGCAATGGGTGGAACTGTTAATTTTTATAGCATGGGTGAGGGACTTGGTTCGACGGTTACTTTTACCGTCTTGCTGTATCAAAAACCGGTGATGATTTTCACCCCAAACACCGAATCCCTGGATTTATTGCTTTAAGGGATTCATCCCAGGATTCCCCCACAAACAAGGCTTTAAATGGTGGCAATGATGGGGTTGGATGGGGATGAAATCCTGTTGTGAAAGATGAACTGGTTTGGGCTGGACAAGAGGGGCGATCGCCTCCAGCCCGAGCTTGGGGGCTTCACAATATCTTTACACAATCGCCCGGGGGTTGAGTTGGCTCAATCCTAAGCAATTCCGTAATTCTACGGTTGACAGAAGAGGATGATTCAATTATCTTTCCTAAAGATTTTATAAAGCCATTACAAAACACTGGTCAGAGAAAGAAAAATCATGCAAGAATTCCAGTGGACCCAAATATATACCACTGTTCGCTAACGCATTTGTAGGATAAATCTCCGGCGCTTCTTTTTTCTGGATTTGAGTGAACAATCCTCCCAAAGCGATTAGGATCAATACTGATGAGTCTTTAATGATGATTAGAAAGATTATGTAACGTTCGGCGAGGTTAGCCGATTAGGGGAAGGGTGTCATGTCTGAGCAACAATCGAAGAAATCACAACAGCTACTACTCCAAATCGCGAAAAGTATCCATCGCACCTCGAACTTGGAGCGAATTTGGCAGCAAACTGCCCGAGATTTAGGGAGTGGACTGAGTGCAAGCCGTTGTATTATTTATTCCTATCAGGAGGAGAATCAGCCTTTAAAGGTGGTGGCGGAGTATCAGCAACAGGCATTGCCTTCGATGCTGGGATGGGAAGTCAGACTAGAGGAATGTCCAGAAATTAGCAGGGCGATCGCCACCCTTGAACCCGTCTTAGTGGATACAAGCCTACCCCAGGAAAATGGCGAACGGTATTCTACCTTGATTGTTCCCACAGCTTATGAAGATCGACCGAATGGGGCGATCGTTTTGTATCACCAAGTCCATAAATCGAAACTTAATCAAAAGCATTCTTCCCTCCTCTGGAGTGAGGCAGAAATTGAATTAGTCCAAGACGTTGCCAAGCAAGCGGGAAGTGCGATCGCCTCAGCAACTCTCTACCACCAACTCCAAGAAGCCCGACAACAAGCCCAAGAAGCCGCCCGCCTCAAACATGATTTTTTGGGCAAAATTTCCCACGAATTCCGCACACCCCTCAACCATATCATTGGATTTCTGCAACTCATTCTCGATGATATGGTAGATGATAGCGAAGAACAACGGGAATTTATCCATGAAGCCCACCATAGCGCCCTGCATTTTCTCCACATGATTAATGACGTTTTGGATTTCAATAAACCCAAAACCATTCCCCTTATTGAACTAGAACTCAGTCCCGTTAATTTACATAAGCTTTTAAAAAATATCGAACGCTGTGCCTTCAATCAAATTGAATCTAAACAGCTTACCTTTAAAATTATCCAACCCTCTAATTCTCGGAATATTTTCTTACAAGGCAATGAAAAACAGTTGCTTCAAGTTATGTTAAATATAGTAGGAAATGCCATTAAATTTACCCATCAAGGTGGCATTATTATTGAAGCGGAAACCCTCGCTCACAAAGTGATAACCGATGAGGGGGACCCTACCAATGCCGTAGAAATTCGTATTTCTGATACGGGAATCGGCGTTCCCCTAGAATATCAATCCCGACTGTTTGAACCGTTTTTTCGAGTTCATGAAGCTTATACCAGTCCCTACCCGGGAACAGGGCTGGGTTTAGCCCTTTCCAAAAAAATTATTGAAGGAATGGGCGGTGAAATTCACTTTTATAGTATGGGTGAAGGACTCGGCTCAACGGTCACCGTGAATCTGCCCCTCGCTTTGAAAATAGAGTCCGCAGCGCAGCGCGTCTC
>CBFGOM010000110.1:0-21979 GCA_965650385.1 uncultured Oscillatoriaceae bacterium | reverse complement strand
CCAGTCCTGAACCCACCTTGATCCCGCCTCCAGTTTCCGGAGAACCCCCACGGCCTGAACCTACCTTAGTCCAACCTCCAGTTCCCGTGGAACCGCCACTCCCGGAACCCGGTTTAATCCAACCCGAACCGGAGATCATCCCTGTGGCAACCTCTGGGGAACTGTCCACTGAAGAGACCACGGATGAAAGACTAGAAATGCCTGCGGCAGCGGCAATGGAAGGGGCTCTAGTAGAATCCCAGGTCTCTGAGAATGATGATTTTGGCTTTGAGGATGATGATTTAGAAAGTCCGGAAGTCACACCCCTCCCCAATCCGCCCCTGGACAAACCCGTTAAGCCTGCTCTGAACAAAGTGGCGCCCAAATCAGCGACTCCAAAGGCTCAAAAAACCAAGGGTCCCAGTTTATTGACCCAAATTCAAGAGGGTCTGCGAGGATTGCTGAATTTCCGCAAGTCTCCTACGGTTAAGCCTGTATCGCCCAGTTCTCAGCCGGTTGAGACAAAAACTGAGGTTGAACCTAAACCAGCGATCGCAGTAGACTCCCTGACCCTTGAATCATCCCCGGAAATTGTTGATACCAAACCCGCACAAGAAACGCCTACGGTTGTCATCACCACTGCCGATGTGGTGGTGGAGGTGACGGTACAGGAAGGAGAACCTGTGGAGGTGGTGACTTCTGCCAATCCGTCCCTAGAGACAGTGGTAGAAGCAGTGATCACGACGGATGCGGGGAGTGGGGTAGAAGAGGTCATAGCAATCACCTCACCGAATCCACCAGAAGAAGCAGAAGAAGTCGTAGAGGACTTTGTATCGGAAGTTTTACCGGAAGAGGGACTCACTTCTGAACCTGTGGAAGAATCTGCTCCAGAAGTGGAACTTACTCCCCCTGCGGAAGTGGTCATTCCCCTAGAGGAAGTAGTTGTTGAGGTGATTGAGGTTTCTGAGCCGCTGATGGACGTGATTGCGGCAGAAGAGGATGATTTGGAGTTGTTAGAGATGGAGCGCGATCGCCTATTAAAACGCCCGCAACGACAAGATCCGGCGGTGGTCGAGGCTACCCCAGAATCGGGAGAGGCGGAGCCTCCCGTCACCCCACTGTCTGACACGGAAGCTAACTCGCAGAAGGAAACAAATTCATAGGGGTAAATTTAACCTTGGGAGTGCAAGCAAGATGCTTGCACTCCTATTAATTAATACTAAATTCTGTTGTTACAAATGTGTAAGAACACAATTTCCTATGAAGTGACAAACCCAACTACAAATAGCAGAGAATGACTCAATTGGGGATGTTGAACCCAAGAAAGAAACTTTATCGATTATTCGTGAATGCGACCGTCTGGCATAATGGCTCCAGTTAATTTAGTGCCAATAAGTTTGACAAAAAGGCGGTCTTTAGTCCCAATTTTCGCGCCGCGTAAATCTGCGCCGGTTAAATCAGCTCCACTTAAATCAGCTCCGATTAAATTAACATTTTGTAAGTTTGCATAAGTGAGATTGGCTTGCAATAAATTGGCGCGGAATAAGTTAGCGCCTTGCAAGTTGGCGCCCGATAAATTAATTTTGTGTAAAAACCCATCACTGAGGTCAGCTTGACTGAGGTTAGCATGGCTTAAATTTCTGCCCGATAAGTCTTTTTCCCGCAGGTTTTGACCGCGTAAATCAGCACCGGTTAGGTCGGGATTGTGCGGTTTGTGCGATCGCCACTGACCCTGATTATGAGCGCTTGTCCGATCGCTGGAAGGGGGAGGATTAGAGTAGGTGTAGCCGCCGCTGGATTTGTTGGGTTGATATCCTGATGAGGGGCGATCGCTGGAGTGGGATTTTCCCGGACTGGATCGCAGGCGATCGCGGGCTTCATTAATTTGTTTTAATTTATCTTGGGCTTTGGAAACCAGGCGAGCATTATCTTTGGGAATGCGATCAGGATGCCAAATAAACGCCAAATCTTTATAAGCCTGGTTCACTTCCTCTAGTGATGCTCCAGGCTCTAACCCCAGTTCTCGATAGTATTTATCCAGCTCGTTCATTGGCGATCGCTCTACGCTCTTAATAGGAAGTGGCGCTCCTGGCTCCGAACTTTGAAAAAAAAGCTCCCTCGGTTCGGGGTTAACCGTTTCCAGGGTAACACTTGAAGGGCAGATTTGGCCTGTGACTCTCTCCCCTTGCTCGTCAAAACTGGGTTGCGGCGTCGCTTTTTTGAGTGGACGGGTTTCGCTTCGGGAAGAGGAGATGTTAGACTAGCAAAGATTTTCCGTTTCATGACCCCTGCATCCACTCGGGAGGTCGTTACCCTCTAAAACCGGAGACTCTTTCACCTAGGCACATCCCCTTTCTCAGGGAATTTACGGGGCGATCGCTTCTCTCAAATGAAACCCTGATCTCAAATTGGGATTAATTCCAATGTTTACCCCTTCTAGGTTGATCTGACCCCCTTAAAAACTAACCGAAGTCCACTCAATTTGACAGATTAGCCCTGTTTAATGGATATTGAATCCCTGTAAACCTTCCTAAAATTACCGACGATTTAGCTCTAACTTATTGAGGTTGAAATTACCAGTCCGCCTATCAAATTTCTGAATCTGCTGCGGTTTTCTTAAACCTCACTCAGCAACGATTCCGAAATAATTCGCTGCTCTCATCCCCCTGATTTAGGTACGAAAGTTTATGTACGAACAGTCCCGTCCGTTTCCACCCATTCAATCGGCTTTTCCTGAGCGATCGGTCTTGTTATCCATTTCTCCAATAGCCAGCATTACTGTTATTCTGATTGGCTGTATGGTCATTGTTGGATGGATATTGGATATCCCAACCCTTAAAAGTGTTGTCCCAGGATTGGTGACTATGAAAGCCAATACAGCAATTGGGTTTATCCTGGGCGGAACTTGTATTAGTTTCTGGCATCGTGGGCCCAGAGACAGTCAGAGTAGACGGATTGCTTTAATTTGCGCACTCTTGGTTTTGGCCCTAGGATTGTTGACTTTAATGCAGTATGGGTTTGGTATCAATTTAGGGATTGACCAACTGTTTTTTAAAGAATCTATCAATGCTGTTGCTACGGCAAATCCCGGACGGATGGCACCGAATACCGCCTTTAATTTTTTGTTATTGGGTTCGGCTTTGGTGCTAATTTGTATTCCCAGACCCAACTATTTGGCAGCACAATTGTTGACGATTTTAGGGTTCCTCATTGCGTTTTTTGGTCTGTTAGGGTACTTGTATAGCAATGCTTTCTTTTATCGGTTAGATAAAGCATTTACGGCAATGGCATTGCATACGGCAGTAGGATTTATTGTGCTATGCTTGTCGATCCTGTTTGCCCGTCTTGATGTAGGAACGATGGCCGTGATCGCCAGTCCGAGTGCTGGGGGATTGATGGCAAGACGGCTTTATCCCGCAGCGATTGTGATTCCTCCGATGTTATGTTGGATCATTTTAATCGGTTGGCGCAGAGAATTATACACAGAGGAAATGGGAATTTCGCTCTTGGGGATATTAAATGTGATAGTTTTTTCAGGATTGATTTGGTGGAACGCCTGGACTCTGGGACAAATTGATCGCCAGCGACTTCAGGCAGAAATCAGCCTGAAAGAAGCATTTGAATCTTTAGAATACAAGGCGAGGATGCAAAAAACGCTGTCTACGGAGTTGGCAACTGCATTTTCTCAAATTAGAACTACAATGAATGAATTGGAGGCTTCTGCAAGTGCTACGGCTGAACAAGCTAAGGCAGCCGATGCTCAAGCGCATCGATCGCGATCGCTTTCATCTGGGGGAAAGGCAGCGGTGGAGCGGACTCAAACAGGGATGCATACCTTAGAACAGAAGGTTGAAGAGATTGCTTCTGAGATTACACAGACTCAGCAGCAAGCCGCTCAAATTGGGGACATTTCTCGGTTGGTTAGTCATTTAGCCACTCAGACGAATATTTTGGCCTTGAATGCTGCGATCGAAGCGAGTCGAGCAGGGGAGCAGGGGAAGGGTTTTGGAGTCGTTGCCAGCGAAATTCGGTCTCTAGCAGATCAAAGTAAAGTGCTCGCACAAAAGATTAGTAATTTAATCAGTGATATCCAGACGGCTGTAAGCTCTACGGTGACTGTCACGAAAGAGGGGATAGAAACGGTACAAACTGGGGTGGCAATCGTCCAAGAAATGGCTGAAGCCTTTGACGGAGTGGCTCAAGCGATCGACAATATTTTTATCAATAATCAAAATATTGCTCTAACCGCGCAACAACAAGCAGCGGCGATCGCGCAAGTGGTTAATGTGATGAATGCGATCGACCTCAACCCTCATGAAACACTCTCTAAACTCCGGGATACTTGAGGGGCCTGAAACACTCCGTGACCCACAGAAATCGTTCTCTATAGGGGATGGATACTGGCTAAAATCAATCGTTCTCGCTCCAAAAGCTAAGTCTCCCCTTTTGAGGATTGATTTTAATCAAAACAGAGTTTTTTCACAATTTACTAAATTCTATGACTGGACAAGGATTTCAGTGCAGGAGCATCGATAAACCCCTGAGACAACTTGAGAGTTATTCTGGCGTTGGGTTGACAGTTTCGGGTAAAATCAATCATAATTAAGTGTTGATAAACCTTTCAAGAATCAGTCATAGGTCAAGGGTGTCAAATTCACCCCTTTTCTAGGCAATCTACGAAATGTAACTCCTAAATAGGAGGAGGTAAATTATGGCCGTCAACTTAGTGGATGCGGATTTTTATCGCGCTGTTAATCCAGACTTGCGGGGATTAAACAATCAGCAAGCCTTGGATCATTTAGTAAATTTTGGGTTAAATGAAGGACGGATATTTTCGCCCGTAGTGGATTTAGAGTTCTACCGGCGAAATAATCCCGGATTAACAACTGCCGGATTGACCACCCGCAGGCAACTTTATGATCATCTTTCTAACTTTGGTGTACGCGAAAATCGCCCCTTTTCATTAGTGTTCAATCCGGCGTTTTATGGTACGGCCAATCCGGGACTCACATCGGTAGGAATTGTAGGGAGTGAAGCCCTATTTAATCATTATCAAAACTTTGGGATTAATGAGGGTCGTCCTTCTTCGATCGCCTTTGATACCAACTTTTACCGAAGCGTCAACCCGGACTTGCAGCAAGCGGGATTAAACAACCGCCAGTTAGTCGAACATTTTCAATTTGTTGGGGCGAATGAGGGACGGACTTCCTCCCCCAACTTTAATGTACGCTTCTATTTAGCTGCTAATCCTGATTTACAGCAAGCATTTGGGTTTAACTTCCGGCAGGCATTTGAACATTATTTATCCGCTGGAATACTAGAAGGACGGATTGCCACTTCTGGAGGAATTCCGCTACCACCCTTACCGCCACCGCCACCGCCACCGCCGGTCCCGGTAGGACCGGGAAACACCCCACAAACCGCTTTAAATGCTGGGGTACTCACAGGAACCCAAATCTTTAATCAGTCAATTTCTCCTAGCAATCCTAATGATTACTACCGCTTTAGTTTGAGTGGACCAACCAACTTAAATGTAGTCATCAATGGCATGACTCAAGATGCCACGATAGAACTATTTTTGGATAGTAATAATGATGGATTGGTCAATACTACAGAACGGGTTGGCATATCCACACAACCCGGAACTCTGCAAGATTCCATCACTGGATTTTTTACGGCTGGTAACTATTTTGTGAATGTTTCTCAGGGCGTTCCTGGGGCGGAAACTCCCTACAATTTGAATTTGATTGCTACACCAATTACCGGAGATATTGGGGGAAATAGCCCGAATACAGCGACTAATGTAGGGATTTTGTCTGGGACTCGCCGAGTTGATGACTTTGTGGGAAATGCGGACGCTCAAGACTATTTTCGGTTTGTACTCAACGATGTGAGAAACGTTAATTTATTGCTAACGGGTCTCAATGATGATGCCGACTTAAGATTGTATCAAACCACTAATAATAATGGGGCGATCGAGCAAGGGAACTTGATTGCTCAATCTATTCAAAGTGGGACCACACCGGAAGCGCTCAATCGCACTTTAACACCTGGGGATTACTTAGTGCTGGTCTCTCCTGGGTTCCAAGGGGTGAATACAAATTATAGTCTAACTCTGTCTACATAGAAGGCACAGTCCGCTTATTTCATTTAGAAAAAACGCCTCTCCTGGTTTTGAGAGGCGTTTTTTGCAGCAGTTTTCTGCGATGGTTAATTTTTCTATTTAGCCCCTCCAGCCGCTAATCCTTTTACTTTGCTCAGGCAATTCCCTCGCCGACAAATATTTGTCGTATTTTTCAAAATTTTTTTAAGGCAGGTGATTATTTTATCTAAGATTAGGGGTACTCTGATAATCAGAAATAGTTTAGGGCGATCGCCCATTGATTTGAGGAGGTGAATTACAGCCTAATCACTCAATAAATCCACCTAGGCAGTTCGTTTAGTCTAGCTAAACTTGAACTGGTTTAAAGGGGTCTCTATTTGACTCGGGATGGGTGAACCTCCTGGAAAAAACTAGCTCGTTTCGAGAATGAAAGCCTCAACTGAGCAAGTTTTTCGAGATAAAAAGGCTCTTTTGTGGCAACAAAGTAGTTGATGAATCTGGCAAATACAGAACGCCTATGAGGGATGTCAAAGCGATTTAAGCAATGAGAATTTAATGCAGGTTTATCTCGATTCAATTGGGACTAAGAACAAAATAATGAGGGATTTAGCCTAGATGAAATAGAGAATCGACGTTGCTTGATTTGCTGCCACAAAATCGAGAGAATTCATAAGGGCGATCGCAGTTGATTTCGTTGACTCCCAAACATTTAGGATTAACATCTGATCTGATCAGCTCTAGTCCCTATTTCAAAGGCAGATTGTGCGGGTGAAATATCCTCTCTGATTGATTTCAATTTTGTTCTACACTGTAGAGAAATTTGCCTCATGTTAGAAAGTAATGAGTTATCCGACCCGAAGTCTGCCCTCCGCCAAAATAGCGAGCCCTGCACGGGGATTGCTTCGGGTCCATTCAGTGATGATTTCCCAGGGGCGATCGTTGCATTAGGAGTCCATCCGAGCCCATCCAATGGTTTACAGAACCCCGAGTCTCTCCCTCCCGAATTATCCCCTCGGGAAGCTGCCATTTGGGAAGACTTCAGCCGTTTTTTCCCGGGGGTCTCACGAGAATCTCACAAGGCCCTAGATCCTCTGGAAACCCTAGGATTGCAAATGCTCCTGGCGAGGATAACTGAGCCCCTTAGTCCGGCAGATGGAGACTCCCTGACTGATAATTCAGAGGTTCTGTGCGCCACCCGCGATCGCCTCACCGATTGGAACGGCGGGAACTCTCACACAACCCGTAGCTTAAGCGTCACGCCTGAAAATCCCTTACCCACCTCGGGACCGATCGCCCCGGAATCGGTCCCCGGGAGTACCCTCGCTAACGCCATTCCTATCGCGATCGCCGAATTAGAAACCAGCGATCGCGCCTTGGAGTTTCAACCCAATCCAACGGTTGTCGGACAAGTGAGTACCAAGCATCCCGAAGACTTCTATCGATTCAGTCTTAATCACCCCGGGATTTTCACAGCTAATCTCACAAATTTAACTGGAGATGCGGACTTGCGTCTCGTTCGAGATTTCAACGGCAATAGCATCATTGACCCCGTTACCGATCGCAATGGTAACGGCATGATCGATTCTGAAGAAATTGAAATTATCGCATGGCAACCCAATCGCGGTACTACTGCTGAATCCATCCGCCAATTTTTAGATCCTGGTACTTATATCCTCCAGGCGATCGCCTTCAATCATAACACTGCCGATTACACCCTCAACAGTCACTTTACCCCTAGCCCCACGGATCCGCAAGCCTTTTCCCTCCAACTCAATTTCGGACCTGGTACGGAAACTCTCACTTCTTCTCATCGACAAACTATCCGCAAAGCTGCCGATCGCATTGAACAAATCGTTACACAAAGTCCCTTTAATGTTCCCCATACCCTCATGGTTGATATCGAATCCGGAGATTTCGGCCCGGGATTTTTAGCATCCGCAGGACCCACAAGAGTGAGACGACTGGATACGGCCCCAATCCCCGTCCACGGTGAAATTGTCTTCAATACCAACCCCGAGAGTGGCCTCCTGGAGCATCCCCGCTACTTGTACGATACAATGGTTCACGAACTCACTCATGTTGTGGGATTTGGTACGTTATGGGCAGACTACAATACGCTCGCTGATTATACCCAGGGTTTATACGATGCCCATACCTTTGCGGGGCAAGTATATGGAGAAATGCTAGGTACATTCCTTCCCACTCCTGTGGAACTCACCGTTAATGTGGGCGAGGGTTCTGACTTGGGACACTGGCGCAAAAATCCCACCTTTGACAACGAAATTGGTGTAGAAGCTGGACATCCCAATGAGGAGCAAGTCACCAGTGCATTAACCGTTGCCTCGTTGCGGGATCTCGGTTGGACGGTTAACTATGGGGCGGTAGAAGACTATATTTTACCACAATTTAGGAGTCCATTCGCTTAATCTGGACTGAATCATCTTTATCGGAAATGCAAGGCAATCGTTAGGGGCAGTTTATTGACTACCCCTACAATCGAGGGATAGATTTCTGAAATTCGGTCACTTATTCCCAAAAAACATGATAAAATTATGGGAAAAAGAAAATTCAGCGATCGCCGGATTCCAACTCCGAAAAGCGATCGCCTCAAACCCCAAGCCGGTTCTTTAATAGCCCAGAACAATAGATTGTGTTAGACGCCACCCGCTTATTCAACGAAAGCTATTACCTCAGCCACAATTCCGACGTGATGGCGGCAGTTGGTGCGGGGATTTTAACCAGCGGATTCCAACACTTTATCGAGGCAGGTCAATTTGAAAATCGTCAACCTAGCGCTTGGTTTGAACCGGATTTTTATTTAGCTTTATATCCCGATGTCAGCAGGGCAGTCAGTGGAGGAGACACTACTGCATTTAAACACTTTATCGAGGTAGGTCAATTTGAAAATCGAGATCCCATCACGGAATTTTTTACAGAAATTTACCTTGATCGTAACCCAGATATTGCCACAGCAGTAACAGCGGATTTACTCACCGCTTACGAACATTTTGTCACGTCTGGACAAGCGGAAGGTAGATCCCCTGGACCTAACTTTGATACAGCATTTTATTTAACCCATCATCCTGATATTGCGGCATTAGTGAGAACCGGACAAATCAGCGCCGTCGAGCATTACCTTCTATTCGGTGCATCCGAGGGACGTGTCGCCACAGAAAACAACTCACCCCTCGCCCTCAACGATACCCTAGAATTGGGCGTGCTATCTACCCAAAACCTAACTGGTACAACTTCCCCGCAAACTTCGCCGCAACAGTATCGCTTTCGGGTAGATCGCTCCAGTCAACTCAATTTACTCTTGAGTAGACTAAGTGATACGCTCCAAGTTACCCTATATCAAGACCACAACGGGAACCATCGTCTCGATGTCAGTGAGGCGATCGCTGCGGATACAGAACCTGGAAGCGGCGCTAAACTCTTGAATCGAATCTTAACTCCTGGGGATTACTCCCTGGCGATCGCTGCCCCAAATGAAATAACATCCTATCATCTGAGTCTGGCAACCCTTCCGTTGTCGAACTCTTATCCCAATCTCACCGAAAACCAAGAATTATACCCCCAGAACCTCGGTTCCCTCTCCTCAGATATCCTCCTGAGTAACGTTGTACAATCCAACCAGTCCGCAGAAATCTACCCTTTTACCTTAGATACAACCACGCCCGTTCAGATCGAACTCACGGGATTAACCGCTGATGTAGACTTATTTTTAGTCCAGAATTCCCCGGAAACCGCCGAAATTCTCGCCGCATCCACCACCCCAGGCACTCAACCTGAAACCATTACCCAGACTGCCTTAGAACCCGGAACCTATTCCGTGTGGGTGAAACCTGTAGCAGGAGAAACCCCGTATGACTTGAGTCTGTCCCCAGTTAACTCTACCGAGTCAAAAACGCGGACTCTGGACCTCCTACCCCCAATCTTTGACCCCAACTTTGGGTTTGGGTTAGTGGATGCTGCCGCCGCCGTAGCGCGGGTTCTGGGAGAACCGACCCCCTTTCCCCAAGTTGCCAATCCTATCATCAATAATTATGCTTTAGAAGCGATCAATGTACCCGCTGTTTGGAATCGGGGATATACCGGAGAAGGTGTTATTGTCGCGGTTTTGGATACGGGAATCGATCTCACTCATCGGGACCTCCAACAAAATCTCTGGGTGAATGTCGGTGAAACTCCTGGTAATGGGTTAGATAATGATGGGAATGGCTTTATCAATGACGTTCATGGCTATGATTTTGTCGAGGGGGATGGCAATCCCTCCTTTCCTCACTCCACTGAACGTCATGGGACGCACCTATCAGGAATTATTGGTGCCCAGAGAAATGGGATTGATGGAACTTTCAATGGAGGAGTCCCGTTTGATGTGACCGGGGTCGCATATAATGCTACCCTAATGCCAGTGCGTGTTCTGGATGATCGCCAGTCCTTTGACCAATTTGAAATTGCAGTTGCTAACGGAATTCGCTATGCCGTGGAGAATGGTGCACAGATATTGAATTTGAGCTTAGGAAACTTGCCTGGAGAACCGCCTACTGAAAGAATTGCCGAAGCTTTGCGCTTTGCACGCGATCGCGGAGTCGTTGCCATCTTTGCGGCGGGAAATGAAGGACCCGCTAGGGCGACTCAACCGGCAGATCCGGCCATTCGCGCTACTCAAGGACTGGGAATTGCTGTGGGTGCAGTCGATCGCGATCGGCGAGTTGCTCCATTCTCCAATCCTGCCGGGTCAGCCTTTGGCGCTTATCCTTACCTCGTAGCACCCGGAGTCAGCATCCGTTCCACCACCCCCAATCAGAACTATTTTACCCTAGACGGCACTTCCATGTCTGCTCCCTATGTTTCTGGCGTAGTTGCCTTGATGTTGCAAGCGAACCCCAATTTAACCCCGGCGGAAGTCGAACGCATTCTCATCGAAACTGCCAACCGTTCTAGTGTCTCGGTCTAACGTGATACTAATACCAAGAATTTTATTGTATCACAAAATCATCAAACTTGCTCTCTACCCAAAATAGGGATTAATATAATTTTTTGGACAAAGATTAGGGGAAAAGTGATAGCAACCGATTTGGGAAGCTGGTACAATTCGATAAAACTTCAATTCTTAAACCACCAGGCCCACTGAATGTTAGATATTAGTCGCTTGTTTGAGGAAACGGCGTATATCGCCCAAAACCCTGATGTAAAAGAGGCAATTACTACTGGAGTTGTGGAGAGTGGCTTTGAACACTTCATCACTTTTGGTCAACTAGAAGGCCGCAATCCAAGCATTTGGTTTGACACCGACTATTATTTGGAAGAGAACCCGGACGTAGCCGAGGCCGTGGCAGTCGGAACCCTCTCGGCGATAGAACATTTCGTAAATTTTGGACAATCGGAAGGTCGCGATCCGATTGCGGAGTTTTTTACCGACTTTTACCTGGAGGCTTACCCTGATGTAGCGGCAACAGTAGCAGCAGGAGTCATGACTCCCTATCAACATTTTCGAGAATTTGGCTTAAGTGAGGGGCGCGAACCCGGTTTTGGATTTGATCGCCCGTTTTATTTAGCCAACAATGCGGATGTGGCAGCCGCTGTTAACGCGGGTCAGATCAGTGCGATCGAACATTATCTGAGATTTGGGAAAGCGGAAGGACGCCCGGGAACGCCGACATTGGATCTGGATAGCGCCAGTGACTTAGGATTGCTTGGTGTGGCTGAGATCAATGGCATTGTCAGCGATCGCAACCCCCAACAATTCTACCGTTTCAGCTTAGAGATGCCGAGTGACTTTAACTTGGACCTCGGGGGATTAAGTAACGATGCCGATGTTGTGCTATTTCAGGACCTCAATGAAAATGGCGAACTTGACTTTGAAGAAATCCTGGATTTATCTGCCAATGAAGGAACGACACCGGAAGCAATCACGCGGGGGTTGCCTGCGGGCACCTACTTTATTGGGATTGAGCGGTTTGAGGGCAACACCAACTATACACTCCTCCTGTCCGCCGCCCCTCGCCTCGACGTCCCTCCAGATAACATCGGGAATACCCTCAGTGAGGCGTTCAATTTAACCCCAGATTTCACAAGAGCTCCCCTCAATGGTCAGGGTAGAATTTCTATTAATGCCATCCTAGAGCAACAAGAATTCCCCGTTCCTGAACAAGTAGGGGATTTCGACCCTAGCGATATCTATAGCTTCGTGATCTTAGCCCCCAGCCGATTTCAGTTACAGATGGATGGCCTCAGTGGGGATGCAGATGTAGCGATCGCCATTGACCGAGACGAAGATCAGAGAATTTCACTGGATGAAATTATCGCCAGTTCCGAAAAAGAAGGAACTCAAGCCGAGGAAATCTTGATTCCCAACCTGTTTCCTGGGGGATATTATATCATGGTCGAGCAATTTGAGGGCGATACCCCCTACAATCTGACCGTGGAAGCATCACCCCTGGCGTTTCCCCTTTCAGAAGCCGTTGCTCTAGGTGCATTGAATCCCAACCCGCAAACTGTTACTGGATTCTTGAGTAATCTGGAACCCGCCAATACCTACAACTTTAGTCTCGACAGTCCCAGCGATATTCAAATCAACTTGGACGGACTGACTGCCTCTGCGGAGTTATATCTAATTCAGGATATTAACGGTAATGGAGTTGTTGATCAAGGTGAGATTCTCACGAGTTCCCCTGGGGGAGAAACCCTGGTGGGTGCTATCAAGGAATTGGGCGAATATAACAGCGATTCAGAAGCGATCGCCTTCCGGGGATTAGCAGCAGGGAACTACTTTATCGGCGTTAATCAGTCCCAAGAGGAAACGAACTATACCCTGAGCTTTGCCGCTACTCCTGCTACCTCAAAATTTAACAGCTTATTTGGGTAGGGTTTAGTCGATGCTGCCGCCGCCGTTGCCCGCGCCCTGGGGGAACCCGGTTTACCCCCAGTGCCTCCAATCACCAGTACCGCCGCGTTGAATAATACGGGAGACTTGAATTTAATTAATGCCCCAGCCGTCTGGAACCGAGGGCTTACAGGGGAAGGCATCGTGGTAGCGGTCTTGGATAATGGAGTAGACTGGAAGCATCGAGACCTAGCAAATAATATCTGGGTTAATCCCAATGAAATTCCCAACAACGGCATTGATGATGATAGCAATGGGTTCGTAGATGATGTGAGAGGCTGGGATTTTGTGGATCAGGATAACGAGCCCAGTGGAGGTCCTGGTGAGTCTCATGGAACCCATGTAGCCGGTATCGTAGCAGCACAACGGAATGGAGTGGATCTGGTAACAGGTCAGGGACAGCCGTTAGAAGTGAATGGAGCCGCCTACAATGCGACGATTATGCCGATCCGGACATTTGGAACCGGCAAATTCTCGGCCAACATTGATGCTAACATCGCTGCATCCATTCGGTATGCAGTAGAGAATGGAGCCAATATTTTGCAAATGAGCCTAGGCAACTATCCCGGCGATCCTCCTTTTGCCGAAACCGAAGAGGCCCTTGCCTTTGCACGGGAACGAGGAGTGATTGCGGTGATTGCCTCCGGAAATGAACGGGATAGTTATGGTGCAACTCGCCCCGAGGACCCCGCGTTTTCCGCTCGCAACGATGTAGCGATCGCTGTCGGCGCAGTCAATCGAGACAATGAGTTAGGGACATTTTCCAACCCTGCTGGTCCCTCACTCCTCGATTTTATCGTCGGGCCAGGAGTTGAAGTTTTATCTACCTACCCCAATCAAAACTACAATTTTGATACCGGAACCTCAATGGCAACCCCCTATGTATCTGGGGTCGTGGCGCTGATGCTGGAAGCGAATCCCAACTTGACACCGGCTCAAGTAGAGCAAATCTTGATCGAAACGGCACAACCGGCAGGAATTACTTTGGCAGTAGCAGAAATTTAGGAACCGTTGGGTTTTTTCAGCCTAGGCAATCTTGATGGACTGGCGATCGCCGGTCCATCGTTTATTTTGATACGCTGCATATTGCTTAGGGCAACTGTGATTCATCAATAAACTGCGGTGACATCCTCCCTAAAGGGGAAATTTTTAAATGAATCACAGAAGCGATTTAGCCCTAGTGGAATGTATCGTCGCTACCTTTGCAGCGGTTGGCAATCGGTAAGAAATGATACTTTCGGTAGAGGTTGCGATCGCCACCCACACTCTAAGCTGGAAGTCATTGAGGAAAATTTAACTTTCTCAAAATAACAATCATAAAAATCAGCATAAACCGCTTTTACCGGATTAAATTTAGGACAAAAAGCGGCAACAATGCTACTGAAATTCAAAGGAGTTTTGTATGAAACAGATGATTAATTGGCTCAAAAATATTAGCCTTCGACAAATTTTAACCGGCATGATGGCAGGATTGCTACTGTTCGTGGGGACCGCTTGCAGCAATACCCCATCCGTCCTTGCCAAAACCTCGGACCAGGTGAGAGAAGAAATGCCTTCCAAGTATGTCAATTCTACCTATGAAGGGGGAATGAACGAGTATCCCGATACTGACCCCCGACAACAGGCGACAACCCGCGCTGAAGCCAAAGCCAAAGCCCTCAAAGATAGCGCCGAACGCCGGATCAACGATGATTCCCGGACCTATCCTAATAAAGACCTGGGTGAGATGCTCGAAGAAGTCCCCGGACAAGTCTCTAAAATTGGCGATCGCGCTGAAAATGCCGCCAACGAACTTGGTAAACACGCGAAAGCCGGGGCAGAGTTAGCTCAGGAAACTGGGGAAACGGCCTTTGAAAATACCCGCAACAGCTTGAACAAAGGTGCTAAAACCGCCGCCCGAGAAGCAGACAAACTCGGCAATAAAGCTCAAAACACCGCAGAAAACGCCACCGACGCCGTTAAATCTAAAGTCAAGCACGACCTAGATCGTTCCGGTAAAGCCCTAGAACGGACTGCCGATTCAATTGAATAGACTCTAACCCAAAGGTTAGGACCCCTTACAGGTTAGGCTAAATCAGTCTAACTCCCAATCCCCAGAGGCACTGTTGTGCCTCTATTTTTTTTGTTTGTCGGGAGATGGGGAGGATAGGGAGGATGGGGAAAATGTTTGTAGGACCGACTGAAGTCGTTTCCCCCTTACTTGGCGTCTGCCAAGTAACCCACCTACATCAGGAGACTCCAGTTCTTTTACAGGTGCTTAAGCAGCTCATACAGCGTGTCATGGCGGATGCCATGACAGAGAGCAACGACGTCAGTCATTTCCTCCCCATCTCCCCTATCCTCCCCATCTCCCCAAAACCCCCTACCTTGCCTGTTAAGGATAAATGACATTTATGGTAAAATACGGTTTATGTACGACCGTGACCTAAGCGCACTAAATCTCGATGATGAGCTAGATAGCCCTCTGGATCATTTGGATGAGGCCCCCGCCGCCCCCAAGCCGGATCCTGAGAAAATGTTGCTATTGTTAGCGTCATCTGTTCCCGAACAGCGAATGATCGCGACGCGGGCATTCTGTGAAATCCAGGATGAACGCGCCATCCCCCACCTGATCCAATTGTTAAGCGACCCTTGCCCCCTCGTGCGGGTGAGTGCCGCCTACGCCCTTGGACGCAATACTAGTCCTGATGCCGTCGAACCCTTAATCGACCGGCTCAATTTGGATTGGAACGGCTATGTTAGAAAGGGTGTCGTTTGGGCATTGGGAAATTGTGCCGATCGCCGTGCTCTCGAACCCCTCCTCGAAGCCCTCAAAACCGACATTTCTGCCGTCCGCCTCTGGGCCGCCAGTTCCCTGGGTCAACTGGCTAATGTCGGCTACGATCTCGTTATTTCTGCCATTCCCCCCCTCATTTACAGCCTGCGAACCGACCCCATTGCCGCAGTCCGAAGCAACTGTGCCTGGGCGATCGGGCAACTCTGCCGCGAACTCCCCTCCAACGTGGTGTATGCCGGGGCGATCGACTCCCTCATCGAAGTCCTAGAAGAAGATGAAGACATGGGCGTTCGCGAAGATGCCAAAGCCTCCTTACTCCGAGTCGGAGACCCACGCGGATTACAAATCATCGAGGAATTAGAACTCGATGGCTTATTGTAAAGCCAAAACCACCCTACCCATCCAACCCCAACCCTGCTCCTACAAAGCCCGCCTCTGCGGGCTAAGAGACTTTCATCGTCCACTATCACATCAAATCATTGGGTTGCTGTTCTACGTCCCAACTTCAGTCGTTCCCCTGATTATCTACCGCATCTTACTCGTGACTTGACACAGCCACGTCATAAGTTCTTAGCAGCTCTGCCTCCAGTCCTGATACCGGCAGCAAAGCCGCCAACAGTAAAGGACTCGGCAGTTCCAAGTCACGAGGAGGTATTAGGAAACGGGAGGCAATGCCTAGCTTTTCCTCTTTTCTGAGTAGGCTAAATTCACAGAACCTGTTCTTGATTCTCACATATTACTTAAGCTCACCCTATAATAGCTTTTTTTAGTCCTTTTTTCAGCTTGACAAGATACCCAAGATTATAATAGGGAATTGGGTTGTCACATGGGTTGGGAATCATCAAAGATTGGGTAAAGAAGCCCAGTTTGTACCCTACTCTATTCCAATATGCTAGGCTGATGCCATGATTGTTGAGAGAGGTTCTTGATATGATTGGTGTTCTTTTATACTTAAAAAAATCTTTTTATATGGAAATGGTCAAGAGGGCCGTCCATTTTTTCGCCTGGTCGTTAGTTTTGGGCGTGATGACTCCAGGATTTTATTGGAATCAAGGTTTAGATACTCCTGCGATCGCACAAACGGTGGAAGCCCGCAAACAGGAGGGCGATCGCCTGATTCAATTAGGACTTGACCCTTATGGGCGGGGTCAATTTTTAGAGGTGTTACCGTTGTGGGAAGAAGCTCTAAAAATTTATCGAGAAATTGGCAATCAAGCTGAAGAACTCAAGACTTTGACGGGACTCGGGACTGTTTATTTAAATTTAAAAGATTATTCTAAAGCGGAGCAATTCTATCAGCAAGCGTTAGAAGTTGCTCGCAATATGGGAGATCTCGCCGGGGAAGCAAATGCTCTGGTTAGTTTGGGAAATGTTTACGGGAATCTGGGGGATTATCCGCGCGCACTTGAGTCTTTGGAGCAAGCGTTACAGATTGCTCGGAGTATGGGAAATCTAGTGGGAGAAGGTTTCGTATTAAGTAATCGGGGATGGGTTTACCAACGAATGGCAGATTATCCTAAAGCCCAAGAATCCTACCAGGAAGCGTTACAAATTGCTCGGAATGCGGGTAATGTGGTGGGAGAGAGTATTATTCTTAATAATTTAGCCGACATTTATATTAGTCAAGGAGACTACTTACAAGCTGAGGAGTTATTTCAGCAATCTTTACTCATTTTTCGCCAAGGGGGTAAAAAGGCACAAGAGGGAACTACGCTGAATAATCTGGGAAGGGTTTACCAGAATTTAGGAGAGTATGCGAAGGCGGAGGAACATTACAGTGCAGCCTTAAATATTGCTCGTGAACTGGGGAATTCGCTGGAGGAAGGGAATACCCTGCGTAATCTAGGAACGATCTCGACATTACGAGGAAATTACGCCCAAGCTGAGAATTATTATACTGAATCTTTGGAAATTGCCCAGAAAGTAGGGGATAAATTGGGCGAAGGAGATACATTAACTGGACTGGGAAATGTTTATCTGATGCTCGGAGACTATCCCCAAGCTGAGGAATATTATCAGGCATCTTTAATCATGGCTCGTGACCTCGGTAATCAGTTAGGGGAGGGGGATGTATTGATAGGACTGGGAAATGTTTATTTGGTTTTAAATGACTATCCCCAAGCGCAACAATACTATGAGCAAGCTTTAGAAATTAAACGAGAACTAGGCGATCGCCCCGGGCAAGCCAATGCTCTCTTGGGATTAGGGGTTTTGTATGGCAATCAGGCTAATTATTCAAAAGCTCGGGAATACTTTGAAGAATCCTTAATCATTAAGCAGGGTCTAGGGGATCAAGTCGGAGAAGCCAATTCCTTGCACAATCTCGCAGTGGTTGTTCTCGCTGGAGGAGACTACCCCAATGCGGAGCAATTTTTGCAGAAGGCTTTAGGAATTTATCAAAAAGTTGGGGACAAGGTAGGAGAAGCGAGTGTTTTGCATAACCTGGGTCTGATTTATCAGCTTAAAGAGGATTATAATCAAGCTGAAGAATTTTTATTTGCGGCGATCGCCCTCAAAGAACAGTTGCGTCCGGGCTTGAGTGATCAACAAAAAATTTCCCTATTTGATCAGGAAGCGGCAAGCTATGAAATGTTACAAAGTGTTTTAGTGGCACAGAATAAAATAGAGCTGGCTTTAGAAGTTTCAGAACGGGGACGCGCCCGAGCTTTTGTTGAATTGTTAGCTGAACGATTTGCCGACACTCCCGAATCTATTAGAACAGTTGCTCCTCCTAATTTGACTCAAATCCAGAAAATTGCGGCTGAACAAAATGCTACCCTAGTTCAATACTCCCAAATTCGGGCTAATTTTACCGTAGGCGATACAAGACATTGGGAAGAATCGTTTCTCTACATTTGGGTCATTGAACCCAGTGGAAAAATTAGTTTTCGGGTAACAAATCTGGAACCTTTGTGGGCAGAAGAAAAAGCGGGTTTGACTCAAGTTATTGCTACCGCTCGATGTTTTGGTAACATAACTTGTCGTCGGAATATTACTATATCTCAAAGTCGAGGGGGAAGTCCAGAAGTCATCAGCGATCGCGCCGTAGGATCGACTCAGCCAACACCCCCACAATCCCCTAGTTCTGCGCCCGGAACAGTCACCCGCCAATTTCGCAGACTCCATGAAATTTTAATTGCACCTATTGCTGATTTACTGCCCTCTAATCCAAGTGAACGGGTTATTTTTGTTCCCCATGATTCGCTATTTTTAGTCCCATTTTCGGCGTTACAAGATGCTTCGGGAAAATATTTAATAGAAAAGCATACAATTCTCACGACCCCTTCCATTCAAGTGCTGGAGTTCACTCGGGACCGATTATCTCAAGTCAAAATGGGCAATTTGAATGGAGGAAACCGTGATGTTTTAATTGTTGGAAATCCTATCATGCCGGTTTTAGAATCTGGACAACTCAGCCCATTACCCGGTTCTGAACAAGAAGCACAGGATATTGGTGAGTTATGGAATGTCAGTCCCCTGCTCGGTTCGACAGCCACAAAATCCAGGGTGGTAGAACAAATGCTATCTTCACGGATTATTCACCTCGCAACTCATGGGAGTTTTGACTCCAATGTTCCCTTAGAGAGTTGGTTGGCATTAACTCCATCGGGAACTGATAATGGATTGTTAACCGCTGGGGAAATCTTGGGGTTGAAGTTGAATGCCGAGTTAGTCGTATTGTCTGCTTGTGATACAGGACGAGGGAAAATTACTGGGGATGGAGTAGTGGGATTATCGCGTTCATTTATTTCCGCAGGAGTCCCGAGTATATTAGTCTCTTTATGGGAAGTTCCAGATTATTCAACTTCAGTTTTAATGCAGGAGTTTTATAAAGTTTTCCAGGAAAGTGGGGATAAGGCGCGGGCATTACGGGAGGCGATGTTAGCCACAATGCAACAGTATCCAAATCCGGAGGAATGGGCGGCATTTACGTTGATGGGGGAGGCGGAGTGAGCGGGAGTTTTTAATTCCAGATTTTAACCCTTTATTTCACTGATTTGCTTTGATAGGGAGGAGGTTTTTGACGAGAGATTTAGGCAGAGGTTTTGAAAGGATCAGGGTGGGAGAAACCATCTCCCACCCTGACTCTGCACTTGGCTATTTAAGCCTTTGGTAAGGGTTTAAAATTGGCAAGGGCCACTTCTGCCATTGGGACAGACGGTTAAATTATCGGTGGTAATTCCGACGACTGTTGCACCCGTAATATCTGCATTTGTTAACTTTGCTGCGGATAAATTAGCTCCGGTTAAATCTGCTCCCATTAATTTGGCCCCGCGCAAATCGGCATTTGTGAGATTAACCTGTTGCAAGTTGGCTCGTTGGAGATTGGCATCGATTAAACTGGCATTATTTAAATTAAATTCTGTCAAATTTAATCCGGCAAGCTGTCGGTTTCGTCTGGGCCAATTGACGAGCTTCCAGTTGAGTAAATCTTCCGAGTCTATGCGGGTGGTATTAATATCAATTTGGGTGTTGATTAAGTTTGCTCCCCGGAGATTTGCTCCGCTTAAATTGGCTCTAACTAGATTTGCTCCGCTTAAATTAGCAAATTCAAGGTTGGCATTCGTAAGGTTGGCCCAGTCTAAACTTGCATCGCTCAAGTTGGCATATTTGAGGTTAGCGGATTGCAAACTTGAGCCATTGAGATTGGTCTGTTGGAGGTTGGCATTGATTAAACTAATTTCGGCTAAGTCTGCGTTATTTAAGGTTGAACCGCTAAAGTTACTGTCATCTAATTGGGCTCCGGCTAAATTGATTTGACTTAAATTTTTGTTGGTGGCTGTGGTGAGATATCCTTTGCGTAAGGCAAATTTCAACAAAGGGTCAGAGACTCGGGGATGAAAAAGTAATAAAAATGGGCTTAAAGAGAGCAGGACAAAAGCAACGCTCATGGCGTTTTTCATGTTTTGTCCGAGGGCAGTATTTCGGGTGAATTGGGAGTTGTAAGTGGCTGAGAGTAAGCGGCTATTTTCTTGGTTGGCGACTTCGAGTTGCCATTGGGTTTGGGAGAGTTGGGTTTGCAGCAATACCCGCTCCTCATTGGCTTGTTCTAGTTGAGTTTGGAGTTGGTTGCGCTCATCGAGTAACCAAGCGGTTCGGGATTCGCTGATGCGGCGTTCTTGCCGTTCTTCGCCGAGTTCGGTTTGAATAAGGGAAAGTTTGGTTTCGAGTTCTGAGGATTTGGCAGCGTTGGTTTGGAGTTGGGTTTGGAGTTGAGATCGCTCCTCATGGGAGACCCGACCTCCATTATTTTTGTAGTGATGGAGTTCAGATTGAGTATCGGCAAGTTGGCTTTGCAATTGCCAGTAGGCTGTCGCCGCTTGTTGGAGTTGGTTTTGCAGTTCTAGGACTGTTTCGCCATCGTTGGAACGAGATTGAGCCGTTTGATGTAATTTTTTTTCGGCTTCTTCAAGCTGGCGCTGGAGTTGAGTGGTCCGGGCTTTATGCAGCTTGGTGTCGGATTGGACTTTTGTGAGTTCGCTTTGGAGGCGATCGCGCTCTTTTTCTTCCTGTTCTAAGCGGTCTTGCAAGCGCCAATAGGCTTTAGCCGCTTCGTGAATTTGTGACTTATATTGAGCGCATTCCTGGGTAAATTCTTCCTGTTTAAGTTGGCTGGTTTCGAGTTGAGTTTTGAGGGATTGGTTAAATTTTTTGGCGTCCTCTAGCTGAGATTGGGCTTGTTCTCGGTCTTTTTTAGCGGCTTCTAGTTCAGCATGAGTGTTTTCTAGTTTGCTATGCAGTTGCCAATAGGCTTCCTCAGTTTGCTCAAAGAGGGATTGGAGCTGATCTCGTTCTTGATTGGAAAGTTCTAGCTGAGTTTTGAGTTGGGACAACTGCATCTGTGCCTGAGTGACTTGCTCAGGGTCACTGGATTGAGACTGAGACTGCGATCGCCAATGGTTGCGCGCCCAGCTCAGTTGTGCTCGTTCTTTGCGCAAAAAACTATCCGGGATTCGTCCCAAGGTCAAGGGGTATGGCGTCAAATCCCAACCACAGGTCGAGCAATTTCTGACCTCGCCCTCAACGTATGTTCCTTGACAAACTGGACACTGTGCCACTGCTCTCTCCCGCATCGAAATCAGGACTATGATATTGAAGGAGGGGGACTGGATTTCCTCCTCTGACAGATTATCTCCTAACATCCGACTTTTGCGATCGCCTCTTTAGGATTTTAGAGAGAGACCCTCCCGAACAGGACCTCGATCTAGGCCGCCTTGGGACCCAATTTTCC
>CBFGOM010000109.1:0-22084 GCA_965650385.1 uncultured Oscillatoriaceae bacterium | reverse complement strand
TCAAAAACCGCGAATCATTGGATTAGATATTTATCGGGATTTACCCGTAGAACCCGGTCATGACCAATTAAATGCCCTCTTTGAAATCACGCCTAATCTAATTGGAGTAGAAAAAGTAGCCGGAAACCTGATTGCACCTCCGCCCCGATTAGCAGAACTTGGGCAAGTAGCCTCTAACGATATGTTACTCGATCGCGATGGCAAAATCCGTCGGGGCATGGTGTTGGTCGGTAAACCGGATGGAACATTAATCGAAGGAATTGCCACTCTTTTAGCTTTAAAATATTTAGAAACTGAAGGCATTGAATTGGCCGTTGCTGATGAAGCAAAATCCATTTATCAACTGGGTCAAGCGAAATTTATTCCCCTCACTGGCAACGAGGGAGAATATAGTCAACGAGATGCGGGGGGCTATCAAATATTAGTCAATTATCGCGGGGGACTTGATCGCTTTGCTCATATTTCCCTAACCGAAGTGCTGGAAAATCGTATTCCCCCGGATTTCTTCCGCGATCGCATCATCTTCATCGGTGCTCAAGCCCCCAGCCTGAATGACTCCTTTCAAACCCCCTATACCAATACCCTTTGGGGCAACCCCGAATTAATGCCGGGAGTGGTCATTCATGCCAATTTAACCAGCCAAATTATAAGCAGCGCCCTCAACAATCGCCCGATGCTTTATGCTACTCCCAAATCCTTCAAATGGGGGTTAATTTTTCTCACTTCCGGATATAGCGCCCTTCTCGGTTCCCTCTGGCTAAAAACCTGCTGGTCTGGACCCGGAATTCTCCTCGGGGCTGTAGTCATCATGGGGAGTTCCTATACCGCCTTTTTATTCGGTTGGCTAATTCCCATTTTTACCCCCACTTTGGCCCTCGTTAGTGCGGGAATATTGAGCATCGGTTACACGCTTTGGAGTAATCTTAAATTATCTTATCAGCAATTAGCAGACTATGCAAAAACTTTAGAAGAAAAAAATCAAGAACTCAAACGGCTGGATGGACTGAAAGATGAATTTCTAGCCAATACCTCCCATGAACTGCGAACCCCACTCAATGGTATTATTGGCATTGCCGATTCCTTAATTGATGGCGTAACCGGGCCTTTATCGGAACAGACTATTTTTAACCTAGAAACTATCACCAGCAGTGGTCGCCGGTTATCTCATTTAGTTAATGATATCCTAGATTTTTCTCAACTCAAACATAAAAATATTGAACTGCAACTCAAACCCTTGGATTTACGGGCGATCGCCCAAGTCGTGCTCAACCTCAGTAAACCCCTAATTGGGGATAAAACCCTAGAATTAATCAATGCCATTCCCCCGGATTTTTCCGGGGTCAATGCCGATGAAAATCGCGTTCAGCAAATCCTCCATAACTTAGTGGGAAATGGCATCAAATTTACTGAATCCGGCTTCGTCGAAGTCTCAGCTAAAATTGTCCAAGATTTTGTAGCCATTACCGTCACGGATACTGGAATTGGCATTCCCCAAGACAAAATCAATCGCATTTTTGAATCCTTTGAACAAGCGGATGGTTCCACCGCCCGAGAATATGGCGGAACCGGATTGGGATTGGCGATCGCCAAGCAACTCATTGAATTACATCAGGGCACTATTGAGGTTGAATCCGAAGTCGGCAAAGGGTCACGTTTTACCTTTACCTTACCCCGCACAACTGCCCCCGCAAAACCCCCCGTAGTGCATCCTGAAACCCTCATCCGTACCCCGACCCCCGCGAGTCAACTGCAATCGGCAAATCCCCCTATTCTTGCCACCGAAATTCACATCGCCGAAGGCGCAGAATTCAAAATTTTAATCGTCGATGATGAACCCATCAACCTGCAAGTTCTCGCCAATACTCTCTCCCTGCAAAATTACGCCATTACCCGCGCCGCAAATGGTCCAAAAGCCCTAGAAATTATTGAAAATGGATTTAAGCCTGACTTGATCCTTCTTGACGTCATGATGCCTCGCATGACGGGATATGAAGTCTGCGAAAAAATTCGCCAACAATTTCCGGCGATCGACCTCCCCATCGTCATGCTTACGGCTAAAAATCAAGTCTCGGATCTGGTAGAAGGGTTTAACGCCGGGGCGAATGATTATCTAATGAAACCCTTTAATAAAAATGAACTACTGACCCGGATTAAAACCCATATTCGCCTCGCTAAAATCAATGCCGCTTATGGCAGATTTGTTCCCCATGACTTTTTAGAGTTCTTAGGTCAAGAAAGCATCGTTGATGTGAAATTGGGCAACCACATCAAAAAAGAAATGACCATTTTATTTTCTGATATTCGACAATTTACCAGCCTTTCCGAAACCATGTCACCGGAAGAAACCTTTAATTTTATTAATAGCTATTTAAGTCGCGTCAGTCCGGTGATTCCTGAACATAATGGATTTATCGATAAATATATAGGCGATGCGATTATGGCCTTATTTCCCGACTCTGCTGATGATGCAGTGGCCGGGGCGATCGCCATGCAACAACAAGTTCAAGTATTCAATGAACAGCGACGAAAACTCGGCAAAGTCCCCATTCAAATCGGTATCGGTTTACATACCGGCAGTTTAATGTTAGGAACCATTGGCGAACAAGACCGGATGGAAAGTACCGTCATTTCCGATGCCGTAAACTTAGCCTCTCGCTTGGAAGGATTAACCAAACTCTATGGGGCAGAAATTCTAATTAGTGAAGATACCTTCAATCAACTAACCAACCGAAATCATCATCACTATCGATTTTTAGATCGAGTGCAAGTTAAAGGAAAAAAAGCCAGCATCTCAGTTTTTGAAATTTACGATTCTGAATCCCCCGATCGCATCGAACTCAAAAACAAAACCCTCGCTAACTTTGAAATGGCGATCGCTGCTTATAAAGAAGGCAATTTTGAGACCTCTCAAACCCTCTTTCAGCAAATTGTCGCCCTTAACCCCAGCGATCGGGCGGCGCTTCTGTATTTACAACGTTGTGAGAAGTATATTCAACAAGGGGTTCCGCAAGACTGGGCCGGAATAGAAGCTATGACCGAAAAATAGTGGCAACATCCGGCAGAGGATCAAGCCCCCACCGGAATTGTCATTTATCTCACTTCAATTTCTCGAACGAGATCCACCAGCACCTCACCCCCTCGGGTCAGTTGGTATTCCCCGCGCCAGACCCCCGGTAATATCGGGCGATCGGGATTGTTGCGTTTACCCACATAACCCATCCAAGTTTTACTCGGGGACGTAATTTCCTTCCGGTCTTCCGCGATCGCCTGTCCATTCGGTGCAATCAACTTAAACTGATAACTATCTCCCGGTAACACCCCATAGGTATGTACCCAGAACAACAGGGCCGGAATATCTTTTGATAGCTCACTTTGAGGAAAACCCCCTTCCCACAAATCTTTTATTTCCGGCGGTGTATCCGCAAAACCAGCATCGATCGCCCCCGTCGGTGTATAATCCAGGGGAACTGTCCAAAGCGGACTCCGCGATACCTGACAACCGGGACCCGCTTCCGGTCCCACAAAGGGATCAACCACGTTTCCTTGATACAACGCCGTGATATGAACGTGAGGGAACGATGCCGCCCCAGAAGCGCCAACCATGCCTAAAACCGTCCCCGTCTCCACCTCCATTCCCGGACGGACTGCAACACTCCCATTGCGCAGATGACAGTATTGAGTTTCCCACCCATTGCCATGTTCAATAAACACCCCATTGCCACATTCTCGCCCTTCTAATGCCTCCACTTGCTGCGGGTCCGTAATCAGGCGATCGCTGACCCCATCCCGGACTCGCAACACCTTACCCGGGGCCGATGCAATCACCGCCACCCCAGCATTCATTTTATCAGTGTTGGCAATGCCAAAATCGGTCCCCTTGTGACCATCATAGGTTTGCCTCCCACACCCAAAATCCACTTCTCCCGGTCCAGGGTCGCGATCGGGATACAGCAAAATAAAGCAATCCTCGTCTAAAGTACAGTCAATCGGAGGGGCTAATTGCAGGGAATTGACAGCAATAGCGTTTTCTGGCATCGGGGATTGGGCAAAGTTCGGGCGATCAAACCCAATCCAATGCACCGCCACTGCGATCACAAATGCCAGGACAATCATTGCAATTATTTTAGGTTTTCTAAACATGATTAATTTGAGAGGTTCTAAACAGTTGGTACAACTAGACGCACCAGAGGCGATCGCAGTTTCACCGGCGATCGGTTCTAGTGAGACGATGCAGTTTCACCCATATTAACGAGGTTTCGATTGATTTGACAGGCATAGTTTCGATGCCACAGTCGCCCCATTTGGTTAATCTTCCCAGTAACTGAGGTTTGCTTGATAGACATCTCCAAAATTCCCCAAATTTTACCTAGTTAAGGATTCTAGGATTAGTATCAAGTCCGGTCGAATGGTGGTAATTAGCAGCCTTGGGGCCACCAATAGAAACTCGTCAAGCCTCGAATTAAATCTTTGAGATTTAAGAGCTTACGGCAACGTTCAAATAATACCGCTTCCAACGCTGGGCATTGGGTAAGATGAAGTTAAACGCAAAGAGCCGATCGCCTATCAAGATTGTCCCTAGTATAGCCAAACTTCCCCCTTTCCCAGTGGGTAATCACCCGGGCGATCGACTAAAATTGGGGAACAACTGTACTTTTACACAATTTGGGCATGAATTGGCAAGAAATTTCCGGTAATTGGGTCCATATTCCGCCTCGGACTAGGGGCATTATTCATTTTCTGGGGGGTGCATTTCTGGCGGCAGCGCCTCAAGTTACCTATCGATGGTTACTCGAACAACTGAGTCTCCAAGGATATGCGATTATCGCGACGCCGTTTGTGAGTAACTTTGACCACGGTGCGATCGCTGCTAATATCCTGGACCGTTTCGAGTGGTGTGTCGAACAATTGCGCCTGTCTGGGAAATTGCCGCAACGCTATCTTCCCATCTATGGAATTGGTCATAGTATGGGATGCAAACTCCACTTGCTCATCGGCAGTTTATTTGAAGTCGAACGTGCTGGAAATATTCTAATTTCCTATAATAATTACCCGGCCCGTCGTTCCATTCCTTTCTTGGAATTAGCTGAACAATTACCGACGGCCTGGGGGGCAAAATTTCCCACGGCTTTTTCCGTTGAATTTACCCCTTCCCCCGAAGAAACTAACCAAATTATTGCCAGAAATTATCAAATTAAACGAAATCTGGTTGTCAAATTTAAAGATGATACCCTGGATCAAACGCTGCTGTTATTTCTGGTGATGCAAGACCGCTTTCCTGACCTGGTGTCTATGCTCACCCTTCCGGGAAATCATCTAACTCCCTTAAGTCAAGACCCGGGGTGGAAGTCGGGGACGGAATTCTCTCCTTTGGATGCGATCGCCCAATGGGTGCGCCAAGAGATGTACCGCGAACCCGTTCGCCTGAAAGATGAAATCCTCCGTTGGCTCAATCCTATCCCATCCATGAGACCGCTAGGGTGATTTCTCCGTTATCCCTGATTCTGTATGGGACTGACCTCTGCTCGATAGAGCAGCTTCTCACCTTGGCGATATCCGGTACTGCGGACTCTCACAAGTTCCCCAGGTTGAGCCATTCCCTCTCGTAACTGATGCTGCTGGGGGTCATAAGGAATCTCGGACCCTACGGAGGCGATCGCCTCGACTCCCCACTCTTGCAGCAACCGTTCCACCGGATGCACCAACGGCAGCAACCGCACCGCAGGCAAGTCCGGATTTTGGGTAGCAGCATAAGCAGCAGTGGGCCAGTTCCGCAACCAGGACTCTAAAATATCTAAACTTGTGAGTTGAAATTCCTGCAACAGTATCTCCCGTTGCTGCTGCATTTTAATTTGCAGGCGATTATACTCCGTTTGTAGAGTTGAACGTTCTGGGATTGTCTCTCCTGCCTCAACTCCAGCACATCTCACCAACAACTCCGATAGGGCGATTTTTAGCACATTCGCTAACAAAAGCAGCGGCTCTACACGCATTTGCAACGCTTTTCCCTGGCGCAGTTGTCTCACCTGCCAGTGAGATACCCCCGCTTGACGAGCAAGGTCGCGAAAACTGGAGATTCCCACCTGTTGCATTAATGCTTGTAATTGTTGGCTGGCATCTGGAGTATCACTCATGAGTTGGATCGGCTCAATTTAATGTAATCTTGGACATCATATTACAAACCGAGAAAAAACGACTAAAGTCGTTACTACAAACCGGAGATTGTAACCCTTGGTAGTAACAACTTTAGTCGTCATCTGGCGTTGGTTATCCCTTCCTTAAACACCGAATTTCTGTCTTCGGTTTGGCAAGATTTAACCGATGTTTTATTCTTCCAGCAGACTTCTTAACATCCAAGCGGTTTTTTCATGAATTTGCATCCGCTGGGTTAATAAATCAGCGGTGGGTTCATCATTGGCGGCATCCACTGCGGGGAATATAGAACGGGCAGTCCGCACCACAGCTTCTTGTCCTTCAACTAACAACCCAATCATCTCTTTTGCCTTGGGAACACCTAGGGTTTCTTCAATGGAGCTTAACTTACTAAACTCGCTGTAAGTACCAGGCGCTGGATATCCCAAGGCCCGAATCCGCTCGGCAATTTGATCGACAGCTAAGGCCAATTCATTGTATTGCTGCTCAAACATCAGGTGCAAAGTTTGGAACATTGGCCCGGTGACGTTCCAATGAAAATTATGGGTTTTTAAGTACAGGCTGTAAGTATCAGCCAGGAGGCGCGATAATCCTTCGGCGATTTCTTGCCGGTCTTCTGCATTAATGCCGGTATTGATTTTTGACCCTTTGTCTTTATCTTTGTCTTTCTCTTTATCTTTGTCTTTATCTTTTCCCATGATTCGGTCTCCTTTAGAACGAGTCTATTGTTAACAGGATTACTAGAGTGTCGGTACAGTAGGGGTAAGAAAGCGGGTTTGTTAATAACACCCTACTGGCGTGGGGACAAAGAAAGATCAAGAAACTTGGTCATTCTCCCCGTGCTCCAATACTGTACCGCCTCTATCGGACACATCGACTCAGGCTAGGTGCATTTTTAGCACCGATCGCGGAGCCCGACGGACGTTACAGCGAATGGTTTCATGGCCTAGGCGTTGACAAGCCTCATAGCGATGACAACCAGAAAAGCCGTAATATTCCCCTTCTACTTCTAACACGTCAATTGGTTCTAGTAATCCAATTTCTTGGATGGACTCCATCAAAGTCTGAACTTTTGCCTGGTCATTCTGGCGGGGTAAGGGACGCCGAATCTTGGCGATGGGGATTTCTTGGACTCTCATAATTCTTATTTCTGGGTTTTTAGGTGGTCTTTTTATATCATAGTCGGAATGAGTATGAGTTGCAAGAAGAAAATGGGGAGATGGGGAGGGTTGAGGGGATTGGGGTAGAAAATAGGTTGAAAGTTGGAGGGAATTTTGACCAGAATAGGAGGGGATAAAATCAATGATTGCCCTGCAAGGCGATCGCTCACTACGAGGTGAAGGGCGTGAAATTCTTGCAGCGGGAGGAAAATTAGGCAATTGTCGAGCGTTTAGAACGGATATTTAAACCAAACAAACGGGGATCGAACGGTGAAATTAACAGCATATCAACAACAGAATCTGGGGGTCCAGGCTCCAATCGTCAGCGATCGCCCAAGAAATACTCCCAGTCAACCAATAAGCCAGTTTGGGGCTTTGAAACCGACCCCTGTCACCTCAGCCGCAAAACAGTTGGGGGGTGAATGGTTAGGGCGGATATCTGGGGTTGTGTTCACGGTTCTGTGCTTTTGGGGCGTTCCTGGGGAAGTCGTCCGTGCAAATCAAGTTCAGAATCGAGAACTACAGATTGGAGTGGTGCAGCGGTTTGGGAGCAAACCGACGGATAAACTAATTCTGAAAGCGTTAGAAGGCGATCGCCTCTATGTCCGGTTTGAGGGGGGTGATGGGACACCTCAAACCCAGGAAGTGAGCGAAATGCAGCTAGAAATCATCATGAAACCCCTAGCTGAACCCATCCTGGAAGAACGGCTGGTATTGAGTACCCATCGCAGTTTCGAGAATGCGGAACAGAATGCCGAAGAATGGAGAAACAAGGGGATTGAGGTAGAAATTGCCCATCCGGGACGCTGGCAAGTCTGGGCGAAGCGCGAGGTCTATCAGACCCCCCTATTGCGGCGGTTATTGCTGCAAAACCTGCAAGCTCAAGGATATGAAACCGCCTTTCTCGATACAGCGCTCTTGCAGCAGAAACCGCAACCAAGTTGGGTCTTTGAGGGGTTCCGCTATAATCGCGATCGCCTAGAAATTTGGGCGGGGAGCGATCGGATTCAAGTCAGTCGAGAAAAAGAGGATCGTAACCCCATACTGTATCCCGGGACATTGCGAGTCCAGCCGAATGCCTACGGCAGCTTTACTCTCGTCAATAAGGTCCCCATTGAAGACTATTTACGGGGAGTTGTCCCTCATGAAATTGGAGCAGAAGCCCCTTATGCCGCAGTAGAAGCTCAGGCAATTATTGCTCGGACTTATGTCCTACGGAACCTCCGACGATTTGCGATCGATAATTACGAGCTCTGTGCCAATACCGAGTGTCAGGTTTATAAAGGAATTGGTGAAACCTGGGATCGCTCCGATCGCGCGATCGCTGCCACTGCCGGGAAAGTCCTCACTTACAACAACGAATTAATCGATGCCTTGTATTCCTCGACCACCGGCGGGATCACCGCCCCTTTTCAGGATATGTGGGATGGAGCCGATCGCCCGTATTTGAGAGCGGTCCTTGACTCTGTAGGCAACGTCTGGGATTTATCCCGCTACAGTTTAGCCAACGAGCAGAACTTCCGCCGATTTATTACCTTGGACAAAGGGTTTAATGAAGAAGAGTGGGACCTATTTCGGTGGCGCGAAGCCAGCAGTCTGGCGCAAATGAACAAAAACCTCAAGGATTATCTCCAGGAGAAACAGCATCCCCAGGCCAATTTTCAGACGATTCAGGCACTGGAAGTCGTGGAAAGAAGCAATGCTGGTCGAGCGATCGCCGTCAACGTCACCACTGATCAAGGATCGGTGAAACTGGTGAAAGATGAAATCCTCCGAGCCTTTTGGGCCCCCTTAAGTACCTTCTTTTACCTAGAACGGATGTATGGAGAGGATAAAAGCTTTAAGGGATATGTTTTTGTCGGCGGCGGATTTGGGCATGGGGTAGGATTGAGCCAAAGTGGTTCCCATCGCCTCGCTAAATTAGGATGGACCAGCGATCGCATTCTTAAGTTCTACTATCCGGGGACCGAAATTCAACCCGTGTCGGAGGATATTATCTTTTGGCGCGAGCCCTCAGTAACACCTGAGCCAGGTTAAAACTCCCACCCGGTTTTCCAAGTCTTATCAAGTCTTATGGGGAGATGCTGTTAGTCGGTTAGTTGGAGAGGAGTGATCTCTGATGGATCTTGCCTAAGCTCCAATCTGGGTAGTAAAAATCCGTTTTTGCTTTCAGCAAGCTAAAGGAGGCTACCCTTCACCGAAGCCGCAGGCGTCTCTACATCTGTAGAGCCAGACCCCTGAGAGTGTGGGTTCTGATCGACCTAATCCGTACCGGATTCCCGATCCAAACAACAAGAGGGGCGCACACCAAACGGTGCGCCCCTCCCTCTTGAAAATGGGAAAATTTTAAGGGGGGGAGTTCTCTTAGTAGAGTTCTTCCTCTTGATGAGTCAGAATCGTACAATCAGAACTCGGGTAAGCCACGCAGGTTAAGACATAACCCGCTTCAATTTGGTCATCATCTAAGAAAGACTGATCAGACTGATCAACGGTACCGGCGGTAATTTTGCCTGCGCAGGTAGAGCAAGCACCAGCACGGCAGGAATAGGGTAGGTCGAGCCCTTGCTCTTCCGCCGCATCGAGAATGTAGGTATCATCCTCCACGTCAATGGTTGTATTGAGACCTTCAGCTTCGTTGATTAAGGTGACTTTGTAAGTTGCCATTTAGTGATCTTCTCCAGATAATCGACAGGCTTATAAGTTTTGCTAATGCAGAGGTCACGCCTTGATTAACGCGCCAGTCTGCGGGTAGGATCAGCCTTTCTCTGATAGTAGGGGAAAAATTAAAGGTTGCAACACCCGGTGGCTGCTTTATACCAACAAAATTTATTATAAAAATTTCTAATTTAATCCTGATTACTTATACCTAAAGAAGGCCCCACCCCAAAATCAGGTCGGGTATCCAGCGGGCAAAAGTTAGAGTAGTATCGATTCTGATGAATTGGCAAACTCAGACCGTGACGACATCCTCTAGTCCCAGTAAGAATCGATCGCCCTTCCTGTTCCCAATCACCCAACTCCCGATCCGGGTGGGGCTGATCGGCACAGGTTTCGTCGCAAAACTCCGAGGGCAAACCCTACAAGAGGATGAGCGATCGCGCTTAGTGGCGGTGGCGGGACATACCCCTGAAAAAACCGAGGAATTTGCCCAACTTCATCACACCACAGCGATGAGCTCCTGGCAAGACTTAATCGCCAGAGGGGACCTGGATCTCGTGATCATTTCCAATATCAATCGCGATCGCGGGGCCATTATTCGGGCGGCCCTTTTAGCTGATTGCCACGTCGTCGTTGAATATCCCCTCTGCCTGGACCCCACCGAAGCCGAGGACCTGCTCGCCTTAGCCGCTGCAAAGCAACGCTTGCTTCATGTGGAACATATTGAACTGTTGGGGGGAGTTCATCAGGCCCTGAAGCAGTCCTGGGCTGAAGTCGGGGATGTTGCCTATGCCCGCTACAGTACCCTCAATCCGCAGCGGTTTGTCGGGCGCAAATGGAGCTATAACCGAGAATTATTGGGCTTTCCCCTGACTGCGGCCCTCTCGCGGCTACACCGGCTGACGGATGTTTTGGGGCCAGTCGCCACGGTGAGCTGTCAAAGCCGGTTTTGGGAAGTACCGACAGAACCGGAGTATTTTCGGGCTTGTTTATGTAGCGCACAGTTACGGTTTACCAACGGGGCGATCGCGGAAGTCCTCTATGGTAAAGGAGAAATTTTTTCCGCCAGCGAACGAAAACTAGAAGTGCATGGAAGTCAAGGAACCTTGATATTTGATGGCGATCAGGGTCAACTCGTGCGGGATGGTAACAGCACCCCCCTTGAAGTAGGGACCCGACGCGGATTATTTGCCAAAGATACCCAGATGGTCCTTGATCATTTAACCCAAGGAACCCCCTTATATTGTGACCCCAGGGCCAGTCTCTATACCCTCAAAGTAGCGGATGCTGCTCGCCTAGCTTCTGAAACCGGAAAGACGATCGCCTTAGAGGATTCTGAACCCAAATTTTAAGGGGTAGTCACGGCAAAGGGGGACAAGGGAGCGATCGTCCGCTCATGATCCCCCAGTTCCGGCTAGGATAAAAGAGACACTCTGAGGTTTGTCTTTATGTGATGCGAATAGAATAGACCGCTTGCAAAATTCTCTGAAGCCGATAGGCGTTGACAAAAGGAGGGGTGAGGGAAATCAATCCAGATTTTTGCAAGTGGTCTAATAGATAAATAGATAAACGTAACCATTCCAATCTGCAATCAAAGGGAGTTAATATGGGCGCGAGTCTCCAACAAATCGCCGATTATCTTGACAACCGGGCTTGGCAATACGAGGTTGATCCAGAACATCATCGGATTATCACCGGCGTCCAAGCAGAAAACTTGGAAAGTTTCCCCATCGTGATTCAACTCGATGAGGATGGAGAATTTTTCAAATTGTTTGCGCCGAAAGTTTTATCAGGAATTAGTAATCATCCGTACAAAGAATCAATTCTCCAGACTATGTTATGCATTTCCTGGGAAACCAAAATGCTGCAATGGGAATATGACCCGACTGATGGAGAAATCCGAGCGATTATTGAATTTCCCTTAGAAGATTCCCAGTTGACTGAGAGACAATTTAATCGGTGTTTGAGTGGATTAATTCAAATAGTAGATGATATTGCTATGCCTCGGCTGAAAACCGTCATGGAAACTGGGAAAGACCCGGGGGATGAAGATATTGGAGAACGGCTCTTATTAACATTACAGGAAGAAGCACCGGGACTGTTAGATCTATTAGAAAAAGCAATGCAAGCACGGAAAAAACGTGGAATATTGCCCTCGGATTATTTTTGAATAGGGAAGGCGGGAGGACAGTGACAACGGCGATCGCGCACTCATTCTTTAAAATGCGATCGCCAGGACTGATTCTCAAAATCAAGAAATGCCCGGTTATCGCCCTAAGAGATTAGGAATGTCTTCGCATCCCCCGGGGACAGTATCTCGGGTTTTGGAACCGCCCCAGGCACAGACATAATACCGTTGACTCTCAGACATCCGCTCAACTTTAGAGAAATTGGCATTCTCAATGACGGCGCCGGTATGTTCCCCAGTTTGATAATTGGGACGTTTAGTCCGACTGCGCGGAGACGCAGTTTCTACAGGGCCGTAGAAGAACCGAGTAGCGTTGATATCGGCACCGGACAGGTTGGCTTCGTACAAAATAGCCCGGGAGAGATTAGCTTTAACCAAATCGCAGTTCTGGAGATCGGCCCGAACGAGATTAGCTTCGCTTAATTCGGTCCAGCGCAGATCGGTACCGGAGAGGTCAGAACCGGCTAACATAACCCCCAAGGCGATGACGCGGACTCCATCTACCCGGTCCTCTGCATAGCCTCCATCGCCATCGAGAATGGGACGACCGAGATGGCGATCGCGCATCAGGGGGGTTAGGAGTCTCGCTTGGGAGAGAAATCGGATAATTTTGGCTTTTCCTTCACTATCAACGCTGGCGAAAATCGCGGCGGTCCGGCCTTCAGCGATCGCCCGTTCTTGAGGCCAATCTTCAAGTAATCCTTCTTCATTTAAGGCGAGGTCAGAGACCCCTTGAAAGTAGGTATCAATGGTTTGTTGTTGGGTAATCCGGTTTTGCTGAATCGTCAGTTCTTTGGAAATGACATACTGTCGCCATGCCACATAGACCGCGATAATGGCAATCAAGATTTGACCCAACGCGCCGACGATTTCCCCAACGGCCCCGATCGCTTCCCAGTTAATCTGGATATTCCGGCTTCCGGGTTCCTGATTGGAGCCACTAAGCATGAGCAGGCCGATGATTCCCGTGAGCAGCCCCACAAACGCAATCACCACGGCCCGCCAAGGGTTGGGGACTAACTGGATCCAAATCCGACTCCAGTTCGGCCAGATAATTCGTAGAGAAATGGCAAAGGTGCCCAGGGCACCGGCGAACCCGAGTAAGATATTATCGATCGCCAAACCAAAGACCATCAGGGCGATCGCGATTAAAACGAGCACTGCTCCAGGGCTAGATCTGGGGTTGTCCTCCAAGGGGGGTAAGGTCATGAGCGAAAGCTGTTGCCGCCCTATGTTTTGTTGGTATTCATCCAACTCGGCTAATGCCTCCGATGGAGTTATGGGTTCTGCGCTGGCACCTTTGTTCTTCGCTATGCGAGCCCGTTCAGGGTTGGCATTTGCCATTGCTCCCGGGGGTCGTTCCGGAGTCACCGAGTTGTTTCCTCTCTGTGAGGGGTTAACTGAAGAGGAGTTGTCGCTAGGGTTGGGGTTGGATGAGTTAGGGGTTGGCTCAGGAGGGTTCATGGTTTTGAGAAGGCAGAGGAAGCTACTGCCGTGCAAGATTGGAATAGCCCTTCAGGGCTTTGTAGAAAATTGTACCTAACCTGGGCATGATCTGGGTTGACCTTTTGAAGTAGGGGAGAGTGGGGAGGACTCAGGGTTGATAGCTAATCTGGGACTGAGCGATCGCCCACGGGAAAACCGGGGGAGAGTTGAACGATGCACCCGGTTGTGTGCGGTGTCCTCAGAGGCTACATTTTTTCAGGCGGGTGGCTAAAAAGGACCATAACCGCCCACGCCGTCCCCAACTCGGGAGATGTCCGACAGGTGCGGTGATATCAAAGGTCAGGTCGCCATAAGAGACCCATTCGTTATCTCGTCGCCATCCGACGCGATCGCTCAATTGTTCGTAGTCGTCTGGGATTTTGCTCCAGATCTGTCTTTGAATGCTCCAGCCAAAATGTCCATTGCTGTATTCCGTCCAGAGGCGATCGAGGGTGCGCAGGTCTCGGCAGGGAAAATGTTTAACATCTTCTATGTTGAGGCGGCCTTCTGCCTCGCGACCGGCAACTCGCAGCATGAGGGCATCCGTTTCGCGATCGGCTTCTTGCCATTGACCGGCAGCTAATAGAGTCTCTAGGGTTGTATAGTCCATTCCCACAGCGGAGAGGGAACTAGCGATTTCCGGGATGGCGAGCGTCAAGTTAGCCGATTCGGGGGACAACTCCCCTGGCCCATCTGAGAGTAATTCTAACCAAGCCTCAATCGACTGGGGACGATTTTCCGGGACTAATGCCAACCCTTTGAGGATTGCCGTATTAACGCGATCGCTCACGGTTTGATTGAGGGTCTGGGGGGGAATTAAGGGATCAGTTTGAGTTTTCACCCAACTGCGATCGCGAGAACTAGCCGATGCTGGGACTTTAGCCGTTAATAGAGCATATAAAGTCGCCGCTAATCCATATACATCCGTATAAGCCCCGCGCAACGCCCGGAGATCGTACTGTTCCAAAGGCGCAAATCCCCGTGATCCTTGTTTGGGATGAATCTCTACCCCATCCTGGGAAAACTCCTGAGCTAATCCAAAGTCAATCAACACCGCATCCGAGCGTTCTTTCCGTAAGACAATATTCATCGGCTTCACATCTCGGTGTAAGAACCCTTGTTGATGGACCAGGGACAAAGCATCCGCGATTTGGTATGTATAAAACAAAGCTTCCCGTTCAGATAAGCGACCTTTTTGCTTCACCAACTGGGCAAGCGGTGTGCCATCAATGTATTCAAGCACTATGCAGCAGAGGGATTCCGTATCAATCACCTCTTCAAGTCGCACAATACTAGGATGAATGCAGCGCGACAAACAGTCCGCTTCCTTGAGAAATTCTTCTTTATATTTAGCCAGTTCTTGAATAAAGCGAGCTTTTCGCCCCAAGGTTTTAATGGCAAAAGGGCGATCGCGATCGTCCCGAGCTAAATAGGTAATCCCAAACCCGCCTTGGCCGAGTTGGGATTTGATCGTGTATTTACCGTTGAGTAATTTTTCTCCAGGTTGCCAAGCCATAAGTCATTGCTCTTTATTAGTATCCGATATTGTACTTGTAGCGCCATAAAAATAGCCACCCACCTAGCAATGTTGAGCGAGTGGGTGGCCGATAGGAGTCAACCGGGGCTGGAGTCGCTTAGATTAACCCCTGTTGTCCAGAGGGTGGCGATCGCCGCCGCCCTCTTTGTGAGTCAAGTTACACCACGGGGGTTTCTTCAGGTTGTTGGAAACCGGAACCGTAGACGTAGTTGAACGTTTGGACGTTCGTCACTTCGGTAAGGGAGCTGGCGCTGTAGAACTGAATCAAGGCTTCAGCATTTTGAGTTTTCAGTGCATTCACATCCAGACCAGCAGAGGGCGCTAACCCCGCTTCTAATCCTGCACTGAACATATACTCTAGGGTTTCTGAGTAGCTGACTTGTTCGAGGGAGGTCGCACCGGCCCAAGTGAGTAGGGATTGTGCTGAGGCCGAGCCTTCTGCCAGATAGGACTCAAAGTCAACCAACTCCGATGGATTTTGACCCTTTTCTAACCCAGCACCCGTTACATAGTCAAAGAGTTCTTGGTTAGACATTTCGCCGTTGGCATCGACGTCGATTTGTGCTTTGTCTTGTTCCAGCACGGTGGCATATTCGGTCTTATACCACTCTAAGTCAATTACAGCAGAGGTGTTGAGTCCTTCACCGATCCCTTTAGTGTTCATGAAGTCGTAAACTTTCTCACCACTGATATTGAACACATTTTCGAGGCTGTAGTTCGCCAGGATTTTATCCGAGAACTTCTCGGTATAGTAATCCATTTCGACAAATGGGGTGATATCAATGCCTAGTTCAGACGCGTCATTGAAGATGAAGGAAACAATATCCGACTTGCTGAAGACGCCCGAGGTAGCGGAAGCACCGGCGATTTCCAGGAGTTTAGTCCCATATTGCTCCACAAATCCTTCCACATCAACCGGGGTCAAGGAGAAGTTTTCTTCGGAAGCAAACTTGCCGTAAGCAAATTCTAGGATTTGAGCATCAGTGATTTGGTCAGCGGTGACTCCAAACTGCCCTGCGATTTCCGTTGCATACTGAGTCCCGATGAACTCGAAGTCAATCTCACTAGAGAGACCGCCATAAAGGTAGTCCAGAACCAGTTCTTGCTTGAGGTCAACAACTGTGCTCACTTCGATATTGTAGTGACGCGCCAGGTCAACGCTGAATTCTTGCTTGAGGTAATCAACATCGACATACTTGGTGAGGTCGATTCCTTGTTTCAAGCCTTCAGTGAGAGCAAACTTGATGATTTGCTTATCGCTCAGGGAGTTCACATCGAACTCACCGCCCTCATCCAGCGCTCCACTGAGTTTCAGAGAACCGCTCTTGAGCTTGATCGAACCGCTCTTGAACTTAGCGGAACCGCTCATAGATTTCGATGAGCCAAAGGAGCCGCTCTTACCGAGCTTGAAGGAACCGCTCTTGACTTTGATCGGGCTGCTTTCACCGCCGTAGAAGGCTGTTAATGCCTCAGTGTTGTCGGTCACATAGGCACTCAGGTCGATCGCACTCAGTTTGATTTCTTCAACCGCTAAGGCAGCCTTGAACTCTTCGCTGTACGCAATCTGAAGCACTTGTTCCACGCTCAAGGACGCGCCTTCGGTGAGGGTGATTTCTAATCCCGTCAACAGTTCGGTTTGTTGAGCCTCAGTCAGTTGCTCGAACTGGTAGGCGAGGAAGTTGACATCAAGTTTGGAGAAGTCGCTACTGAGCCATTCCAGGACTGCTGCGCTGTCGAGCGCGCCAACTTCCTCTACGGTGATGTTCAGGGATTCGGCGATCGCCAGACCATAAGCCTCTTGAATGTATGCCGTTTCCACGAATCCATCTAAGGTCAGACCGAGTGCCACGCCTTCTTTGAGCATGAACTTCTCGATTTGCTTGCTGTCAATTTCGCTGAGGGCTTCAACTTCGATACCCAAGGCATCGGCGATCGCCTGACCATTGGCTTCTACATATCCGGCCACATCAAAGGCGGACAGTTTGACCGTTTCTAAGCTTTCCTGTGCATACAGGTACTCAACAATTTGCAGCTTGGTCAATTGGCTCACATCGGTGATTGTAGCCCCTTGCGCGGTCACGGCTGCCAGGATATCTTCACCCAAGGTAGCGCGGATATATTCGATATCAGCAACCTCAGTGGCACAGCCAAACTGGAAGTCTAGGACCAGTTCACTGTTCAGGGTTTCCACTTCCGTGAGTTCAATACCGTAGTATTCCGCCAAGAGGGCAGCATTTTGCTCACGATAGAGTTCGATATCTTCTGCGGCTACGAACGCAGACAGGTCGATGCCCATTTTCCAGGCGCCCTCAGTCATATAGCTGACAATTTGGGCGGAAGTGACCTCTTCGATAGTGGCAACACCATAGAAGCTCAGGAGTTGGCTGGAAATCGTGGCGTCAGCAGTAATCGCTTCTAGGTCGAAGGCAGACAGACTGGTATATCCGGCTTCCCAACCTTCGCTGAAGATGTAGAACTGGAGTTCTTTACCACTCAGGTCTTTGACCGCTTTGCCGTCAGCGGTGACTTCTTCACCGTATTTCAGCTTAAAGTAGTCCGTATCGACGAAGGGAGCAGCATCACCGAACATGAAGCTGACCACTTGTTCGGCGGTGATTTCGGTAATCGCGGTAAGTTCAAAGGTAGCAACGAGAGCGGCCTCGAAGGTGCTTTGATAGTAGGAGACATCAATATATTCGCTAACATTGAGATCTTGGGCGATCGCCTCAGTGATCATGAAGCTGTAAATTTGATGCTCGCTGAGAGTTTCAACCGACTCTACACTGTAGAAGGTCTTCAGTTGGGCTTCATATTCTACGCTGAAGCCTTCGATATCGAATGGAGAAGTCTGTAAACCAGCGTCCTTCCCTTCGTTGCAGGCATAAGATTTTACCTGATCGTCACTGAGGTCTTCACCAGTGGCAGCTTCGTCACCCAATAATTCTTTGGCGTAGGCATCAAGTTCTACGGTGTAGGTAGCGCGGTAGTATTTGAGATCAATCACAAACTCACCGCTACTGAAGACATGATCCAAAACTTCAGGAGTTTCCAGTTCCGTGATACTCGCGACACTGTAAAACTCACGAATGCTTTCGATGTAGAGTTTCTTGATGTAGCCCACACTGAAGAAGGGAGACGGATTCACACCGGCTTCAATACCTTCTTTGACAATGAGTTCAAACAGTTCTTGGTTAGACAAGGTGGAGATATCTATACCAAGTTTAGTCCCCAGTTTCGTCAGTTCGGTACTGTTGGCCGATTTGCAGTAGGACAAATCGATTAAGGGAGTCGGGCTAAATCCCAGTTCCAGGGCTTTTGTGACCAACTCTTCTGAGCTGAGGCTGGAGATTTCTTCCTGGGTCATCCCTTGCTCTAGGAGTTGGGTCTCAACTTGAGTTTTGACCGCCGACTCGAAGTAGCTCACGTTGACGAAGGGGGAAGGATTCAATCCTTCTGCCGCTGCATATTCTTTGATTTGCTCCGCTTGTTCTGCCGTCAGCTTGCTGAAATCAAAGCTGGCAAACTCTGCTTTGAGTGCCTCTAAGTTGTTCTTGACAACGTATTGGAGGTTGAATAACGCAGTCGGTGCAGGAGGCAGACTGGTGGGGTCTTCCGGAGTTTCGCCCGTGGGTTCTTCTGGAGTTTCACCCGTAGGTTCTTCTGGAGTTTCGCCCGTGGGTTCTTCTGGAGTTTCCTCGGGGGGGATATTCTGGTTATTACCCGAAGAGGCTAAGTTCGGGTTATCAAAGACGATTTGAGGATCGGACCCATCTTGGGCATCATCTCCTTCATCTTCTCCATCCAAGTCTTCGCTACCACCGTCGAGGCCCTCGCTGCCCTCATCGAGGTCATCACCACTGCCGCCGCCTTCGCTCAGGTCGTCGCCACCAGCACTGCCTAACAGGTCTTGACCTTCGGCGCTACCGAAGAAGGCAAACAGTTGCTCCATGCTGATTTCGGAGAAGCTGCTGACACTGAAAATGCTGGTCAACTGCGCACCAAAGATAGATTCCAGACTGCTGAAGCTGAAGGATTCAGAGGTTTGCAAGCCTTGAGCAAAGGCCACATTGATGGCGTAAGAAATGAGTTCAAATCCACTCACAGCAGAGAGTTCGCTCACGTTGAAGAAGCTTTGAATATTCTCGCTGTTAGCTTCAGCAACGACCTTCAGGTCAATAAAGGGGTGGATCTTGCGCTGTTCTTTCAGACCAAATTGAAACAGATGTTTGATTGCTGTAGTTTGACCAGCGGCCACAGCTTGTGCAACATCTTCATTTTGCTGGAGATAATACTCAGCATTAAAGAACGAGCTAAACTGGCGGTTTTCTTTCCAGCCGAATTGCAGGAAGTGACCCCAAGCGGTGATTTTACCCTCAGCAACAGCTTGCTTAACATCGGGGTTAAAGGCTTCGTACTCTTCGGCTTTGAACAAGGCATGGGCAAGCCGTTTCTCGAACTGGCCGTGGCGCACAAAGTGACCAAAGGCGGTCATGTTGCCTTCTTCGACGGCTTCTTTAACGTCTAGGTTACTTTCGACATAGCCTTTGAAGTCGATAAAGGCGTTGCAAGTGCGGAGTTCTTTGATCCCGAATTGGGCGAAGTGGCGAATCGCGGTGGTTTCTCCGCGCTGGACGGATTCTAAGACATCTGTATTCTCGGACAGATAGTAGGCTTCATCAAATAAGCCGGATTCTTCAACTTCTTGGATAGTTTCTTCTACTGCCATTTCTTCTTCAGTTACGGCAGTGGTTTGGACCATTTCTTCGGTGACGGCGCCATCTTCTGCGATCGCTTCTTCTTCGGTCTCTTCTTTTGGAATGGAGGTGGTTGCGATCGGGTCACCTTCGGTCAGGGTATCCTCTTCGGCGGTAGCTTCACCATCTTCGGTGACAGCAGTCGTTTCCATCGTTGCTTCCCCTTCGGTGACGGTGCCATCGTCTACGACAGAAGTTGTGGCGCTCAGATCGGCATCCGTGACGGTACTATCTCCACCGTCTTCGGTGACAGCAGTCGTTTCCATCGTTGCTTCCCCTTCGGTGACAGTGCCTTCTTCGGCGGGGACTTCGGTGCCATCTTCTACTACAGAAGTGGTAGCCATCAGGTCCGCATCCGTGACGGTACCTTCTTCGGCAGGGACTTCGGTGCCCTCTTCTACCACAGAAGTTGTGGCGATGCCACCATCGTCTACGGTTGTTCCATCTGCTGTCGTTTCTTCCATTACAGGTTCTTCAGGAGTCGTATCTGTTGTCTCCACAGTTGCTTCCAGTGGTGCTGTTTCTTCAGGGGTTTCGCTCGTTACCACGACGGCACTATCATCAGTGGCTGTGGCTTCTGCGTCGGTGGTAGTGCCGTTTACTTCTGCGAGTAATTGTTCTTGGGTCAACATAAATGAGCTCCAGTGTTTGAGAGTCAATAAAAGGTCAGAGAACTGCGTCCTGGAAACCGAAGACGGGGTTTCCCGTTTCCGAGACAGATTTCGCTATAGATGCTCCCTATAATAGGTAGGGAGTCCCTGATTTAGAATGTTTATTTCGCCTAGATAGTCTGAGGACGTCTTGAGCATCATCCTTAATTTGAACGGTGGAATTTTCTAATTTAATAATGATGTCCACTTCTAAACACCCGGGGTTTTCTCCTGACTTACTACTGATTACGCGGTACATCAAGGAAGACAAAATTTTGATTTTCCTTGTTCCCTTGTTTGACATTTGATAAAGGCAGGATGTTCCCGTTAATGGGTTAGACTTGATTATTGCCGGAATGTTTCCGAGGGTTGAAATTTATTTTTTTGAGCAAGCGCCCTAAAATTTTTCAAACCTGTCAAGCCGTTGTAACTTGTAGACCATACGTTTTACTTTACCCAACATGAGACCTTATTGCCTTCCGTATTTTTGCGGATTTTAAAACTTTTCTTCGAGCTTTAACTCATCAAAAAAAAGTCGAAAAAATTGTTAAAAATCGCCCTGTTGTTCGGGAAACCCAATACCAAAAGCCCCTCCCTGCCTTGTTTAGATAAGCCTCTAGCTGGGAGTTTCACTTTATAGTTCATGGAATTTTTATGGAGGGACAAGGTTAAAGATTCAGGAAAATTTAGACCCTGGATATTCTTTGTAACACGTCTCTACCAATCTTGTTACTTTAAGGAATCCGGTAATTTTCTTGTTTTTGAAAAAGTCTACTGAATCTCATTTTTTGTTAGCCAGAATATTACCTTGAAGCAACTTGTAAATTTCAGTAAAAACTCGCAAACTACAAAATAATAATGTGTGTAAAAAATCAGGCTGTTTAAATATAATTGAGTTTGGGAACTCAAATAAAAGGAGGGATGTCTACAGAGGGATTTTAAAAATTGTGCCAGAAACTGTGCCTAGAATGTCAGGTTTTTGAAAGAATGAGTCATTTTCAATCGGTATTGCCGTTTCTCTTACATTGACTCAATGGACTCGTCCCTAAGTGAAGTTCACTTAAATCTCTCGAATAAAATGACAAGTGGGTGAAAACCAGTTTTTTCCCGATTAGGGCAGAAATCAATTATCCTGGAAGTCAGGGATTCGCTTTTAACTTGAACTAAGTACATTGAATCAGGGAGATAATTAGAGAAAGGATTGAGGACGGATTTTTAGTCACTCCGAAATCGAGACGTCTCCCTTGGGGGATGGGTTCCCTATTTTCCGGATACCGGGGAAAATGTTGGAACGTGCCAGTTTTAGTTATCAAGGTGAATGGGTGTTATTCATTCCCGAGTGGCCCACAATCCTCTAGTCTAAGGGTTGAGAAAAATAGGCATCTTCTGTAGCAAGGGTTGTAGGGTGATGTGGTGTTAGTGAGCGTTGACTGATATTTCCAGGTTGTTATACGGAATCCGAGCTTCAAAGGTCACAAACAAATTAGCCATAAGTAAGCCAA
>CBFGOM010000108.1:0-22308 GCA_965650385.1 uncultured Oscillatoriaceae bacterium | reverse complement strand
GGATGGACTGTAACGGGCGAGGTTAAACCACCCCACTGCTAGTAGGAGACCCAACCCACAGCCCAACAAAAAAATCCAGGCATGAGACGAGTCGAACACGCAAAGCAGGCGGCGATCGCCGTTATATACCTGCACTAGCCAGCCTTCGCTGGTGTTGTTAAATTGGGTCCGCAGTTTAGTTGAGTCAAAATTGTTCATAATATCCGCTCCATGCTGATCGAATGTGTGTGCCGGTCGAGGAGAAGTGCCCGCCGCTACGGAAACACCTGTTGTGAAATTTACCTGTGAATGGAGAGTGTCTCAAAGAGAGAGAGTCGGTCGCTCAAACCTGACATGGATGTCGCACAGAAGATAAACGTCTATGCTTTCGCCTTGAACGATAGCCTTGAGTTAAGATTACAGGAATTACGCAATCTGTAAGATCAACCCCTAAATGTAGAGGCAATTCGCTTGCTATCGTCTACATTTAAGGTGTATTCTCACAATCTGCGTAAGTCCTGTCTCAGATGTCATTACAATACCGAGATTCCCAGTGCTTGAACAACTTCTTGCCAAAATGAGAATTGCTGGGGGTTTTGAGTCAGAACGTGTGCGCGTGCAATACCTCCATCACGTCACAGATATAGGCGATGCCTGAATAATCGTCGAAAAACTGCGCTGCCACCTCATCCGAAATCTTCACGGCCATATCCCGATTGGGGGTGAGTACCTCGAACTTTACATTCGAGAAGGCGTCGCTAACGGTGGGTTGTCCCGACGAGCGCACGCCGCGACTGCCTTTACCGCCAGCGGGCACCACCGTATAACCGGTAGCACCGGCTTCCTCGATGATCTTGGCGACCTTTTTCAGCAGCACCTTTTCCGTGACGATTACGAGCTTGCTAGCTTTCTGGGCCATTATGGGTTACCTCTTGACGCTTTGTGTTACGACAATTCAAGGCAAAACTCTATGGTTTTGCCTTGAACCATATTTTTAAGTTTATGCCAAAGATCGGCGAATCCACTACCTACTATTGAGAAAGATTGACTCAGATTAGCGGAAGCATTTTATAAAAAACACTTATCCTTTTGGTGTTATGACAACCAGGTGAGCTGGGTAAAGGCAGAGAAGAGCCTTAAATCTTGAAACTCCAAGGGTTCTAGGATTAATATTTCTTGCTGGCTGCTCAAGGACTCAGCAGCCGCACAGTCTTTTGCCCCGGTGAGCAACCGCAGCTAATCAACAGTGTGAGCCGCTTCTGGTGGCAACTCTGCCCGCTCTTTACACCATTCGTTCAAGGTCTTTAGAGGGGAGTGCAGTCATAGAGGGTCCTTTTTCCTAACAGCAATGTATAGAGAAAATTCTATGATTGCTATTTACATTAACCACAAATATAGTGATTTCCTGAAACCAAAAGAAAACCTTATGATTTGAATTGGAAATTACTTTGCAGATCCATGTAAGACGAGCGCAAATTTATGGAAATTTAAGGATAGACTTAAGCACATAGAGATTCGGGTCTTAATAGATCTTCATCTATAGGCGGTGCTGCCGGACCGCGACACCTTTGGGCCCCGTTCAGAGAGCGGCCACCTCTGAACAGCCTATCGACAACAGGTATTCGCGTAACACCTGTGCGGTAGAGATGAAGTGATTCATCCCTACTTTCTTCAACTTAAAACTTACTTATCACAATCATCACTCCTCGTTAGAGGAAGCGGAAGGAGGTATTCATGGCAAAAAATTTCTATCCCATGACTCGTGTGCGATCGCCGCAGCGAAACCTTATCTTCCAGCACAAGACGCACCGAGATACAGATGCATTCTTAGTGGCGGATTGACTCGCTGCTCACGCGGATGCGTATAGCCAACTACCCAGGATTCGAGGCCACATTTGCCTACCGTCTTAACCCCTAATATCTAATTTAAGGAGAATTACAACATGGATTTTTTGTCTTATTTCTTGATGGACTTCGTGGGGCAGTTGCAGTCCCCGACACTCGCTTTTCTGATCGGTGGTATGGTCATCGCTGCCCTCGGTAGCAAACTGGAAATTCCAGATGCGATCTATAAGTTCATTATCTTCATGCTGCTCATAAAAGTCGGCCTGAGCGGTGGCATTGCGATCCGCAATGGCAATCTAGTGGAGATGCTTTTGCCCGCGCTCTTCGCCGTGGTAGTGGGCATCCTGATCGTGTTCATCGGGCGCTACACGTTGGCCAAGCTGCCAAACGTTAAAACCGTGGATGCCATTGCCACGGCAGGTTTGTTCGGTGCGGTGAGTGGTTCTACTATGGCCGCTGCCCTGACGGTACTGGAAGCGCAAGGCATCGAATACGAACCCTGGGCCGCCGCACTATATCCCTTCATGGACATCCCAGCGCTCGTAACTGCGATCGTCGTGGCCAGCATTTATACCAGCAGCAAGAAGCGGGATGCCGCAGGCGATGATCTCAGCAAGCAGGAGTATCTCAGCAAGCAAGAGTATCTCAGCAAACAGTCGGTTGCCGCAGGCGACTATGGCAGCAAGCCGCAGTATCCCACCACCAGGCAGGAGTATCGCAGCCAGCAGCGCATTACCGCAAGTGGGTATCCCAGCAAGCAGCCCGAGCGGGTCAAAATATGGCCTATCGTGAAGGAAAGCCTTGAGGGTTCTGCCCTATCGGCACTGCTGCTTGGTCTCGCTCTAGGCATCCTCACCCGACCGGAAAGTGTATATGAAAGCTTCTATGACCCCCTCTTTCGCGGCCTGCTTTCGATACTGATGCTGATCATGGGTATGGAGGCTTGGTCAAGGGTTGCCGAGCTGCGGAAGGTGGCCCAGTGGTACGTCGTCTATGCGGTGGTGGCACCGCTGCTACATGGGCTTATCGCCTTCGGTCTCGGCATGATTGCCCACTATGCCACGGGATTCAGCCTGGGTGGTGTCGTGATCCTGGCGGTCATCGCCGCCTCCAGTTCAGATATTTCAGGGCCGCCCACTTTACGAGCCGGTATCCCGTCGGCCAATCCCTCTGCCTACATAGGCGCATCCACAGCCATCGGCACGCCGATCGCGATTGGCGTGGGAATACCGTTCTACATCGCGATCGCCCATGCGCTGATGGGCGGCTGATTACAGACGGGTCGCGGTCTGCCGGTGCTTCCCCTGCTCCGGCGACCAACCCGACGGCTATGTGCAGCTTTTAACCTTAGATAGCGCGATATAGCGCGTCTAAATCATTTGGCGGTGAGGTGTTAATTTCCTGCAAGACTCGCTATATATATGGGATTTATGGCTCAGGACTGAGCCTTTACAATAATGCTAGATGCGATGTCGGTCATAGTTTTAAAATATTCCATACTCTCCTAATTTTATCTCCGGAATGGAGGTTATAAATTAACCCTAAAATGAGTAGCCCTTTGGAGATTAAAGCTGGGCTCGAATCGTGAAAGAATAGTCTCCCCCGGGTTCGAGTTGATAATCACATTTTTCTAAAAACCGTCCCAAGGGTTCTTGAATTAAAGCGCGTCCCTGGGACGGTTCGATCGCTAATTTACCCACGCGAAAACACCACCGGAAACTCCAACTAAAATCTCCGGCACTGACTTCCCCTTCTAGGGTCCCCCGTTGCCAAGACTGATTCAGCACTCGAACGTGGGCAGTGGTTCTAGGGACTCGCTTCCTACTCACGGTTTTGTTCCGACCACACTGCGACTATTGTAAAGACTCATGGCTTTTTCGCAGCCTTCCTTTAGGCTGAGTTCGATCGCATCCCGCACCAGGTACATTACCTCAGATAGCACGGGTTTTTCATCGGGAGTGAACTTACCTAACACATGAGAAATCGTATCCGTTTCTGCTTTCCCATCACCGGGTTTCCCGATGCCAACCCGTAACCGGGGGAAGTCCTGGGTGCTTAAATGGGCGATCGTGGATTTGATGCCATTGTGACCCCCTGCAGAACCAGAAAGGCGCATCCGCAAGCGTCCCACGGGCAAATCCATATCATCATAAATCGTTAATACCGATTGGGGAGGCAGTTTATACCAATCGGTAACCGCGCGAATCGCTTGTCCGGACCGATTCATATAGGTGAGGGGCTTGAGTAGGTAAACTTTATTGCCTTTTGGCCCTCGACCCTCCCCAAATAGCCCCTGAAAGCGACGGTTTTCTGAGAGGGAAATTTGCCAAGACTGCGCAAGCATATCGACGGCAGCAAACCCAATATTATGGCGGGTTTCGTGGTATTTAGCTTCTGGATTTCCCAACCCGACAATCAGTTGAGGAATCACCAGAGGAACGGATGTCTCGCTTGCAGGCATAGCAGTTTTCAAGTCAGGTGTTACAGGTTTCGTTTTTAGAGTTTAGGGGCTGTTGCTGAGTGCCTCGTGCCGCCTCACCTAGACGGGGATAGCATCCTGCGGGAGATAGCGGGAGGTATGAAACGAGGAATCCCGCCAAGGTAGGGGCTTGGGCTGAATTCGCCCCCGTCCTTCGTGGGATAATTTGAGGATTGGCAATGAAGCATGACAGTAGAGGTTGGGCAAGAAATCTACTGTAGCGATGCCCTAGCCTTTTTCTGAGGAGGGGAGAGCTTCTTCAGGGGAGACGGAACTAGCGACTTTCTGAGATTCAGCCGGTTTAGCGGGTTGGGATGCCTCAAGTTGTTGAGCTTCGCGCTTGATTTCGCTTTCAAATTCCCGACTGGCATCCTGGAATCCGCGAATCGCTTTTCCCAGACTGCGACCGATTTCCGGCAACTTTTTAGGTCCAAAAATGAGAAGGGCGATCGTCAGAATCACCATGATTTCGGGCAAACCCATGCCAAAGATATTCACGCAGACCTCCAACAGAGCACTGGTTATTAGTATAGAAAAAAAAATCCCGGTCAAACCGGGAAAGCAGGGATACAGAGGATCCCTGCTCTAGGGGCGATCGCCGTAAGTTAGCGCCCGAGGGTCGTCCAATCCACATCGACTCCATTGAGGAGCAACGAAGAGTTATAGATTTGCAGGATAATCACTAAGAACAGGAAAAATAGCAGCATGAACACGCCCATCAGAGGGGTGGTGCCCCAACCCGGGGAGACTTTACCATATTCTGCATTTAACGGTCTGAGTAGATTTCCCAATTTTGTTTGCTGTGCCATGCGTCACCTCGTTATTCTGGACGGCGAAAATTAATGTTTTGTAATATTCTATAGGAATCGGTCTCATAATTTTACTCAAAATATGGAAAATCTCGAACCGGCAACAGTTCTTAGCATCGGGATTGGCGCTATCCTCGTGGCGATCGCCGCCTTTTCTATCTATACCTCCTTTGGCCCCCCCTCTAAGGAATTGGCTGATCCCTTCGACGATCACGACGATTAACCCCCGGATCCAGCGTCCCCTGGCGCTGGATCTAGCTCAATTCAGCCCCTTGGTTTTTTCATCAATGAGTCAACCCAGCCGGTGGGACTGGGATAAAGCAACCGCAGTCAAATAAACAGAGGCGATCGCTTCCTTTGATTTCAACCCCTCAAAATAAACCGATCTAGGCCCGTCTAAATCCTTCTGACCCTAAAATGAATCCGTTAGAGCATCTTGCTCCCACTCCCTTAACCCGTTTTCACTTCATTGAGATGGGCTAAACAGAACGGGTCAAATCCCTGTCTTCCCCTATTATTCTTTACAGTTGAATCTAGGAATTAGGAACACAGGGCTGTTTTGCTAAACCCATTGAATTTCTGACCGTACCCCTAGAGGTTCTCGCCACGAGTTCCAGTCGTCCTTGAGAATTCATAATCCATCCTTCGGCTTCTACTAATTGCTCCGTCGAAGTTAATTCACTTGAAGTAGATGCCACAGACTCTGAGGAAATTTGGCTATCTTTCCGAGGTAATTCCTCTAACCTTTGCGGTCCTAAATCCATCAAAAGAGCTTCATCACTACTCGCTTCCATCGGATTAGGAGGAAGACCACCCCTCCCCGTTATAATAAATTCACTTTGTTGTTGACCTGAACGACAACTAGAATCAATTTGTTGGGGCTGATCCGCTAAATTAACCGCTAACTCAACTAATCCAGAAGTTGGGTCAACTTCCGGGGTATTAATTTTAACCGTTCCAATGAGTGAAGAATCAGCACCCGTCGCCGTAATATCACTCGTCAAATCACTGGATTCAACTCTAAATTCAGTTCCAAAAATTCCCTCAGCTTGAATCGTGACAATACCTCCTTGGGATTGCTCAGAATTAGCGCTGATGTCACTATTTTCAAAAGCACCCAGAATAGCAGTATCCAAGAAAATATTCCCCCCGGTGGCGCTCCCTGTGGCGTTCGTTGTAATCTCGCTGTTATGGCGCAGGAGAGTTGAATTTGCCACAAGGTTGATATTACCTTGGCTACCGGATTCAGTTTCACCGAGCAAACTCGCTTGGTTATCCAGCAAAATCTCACTAGCTCTCACCGTCAAAATCCCTGGAGAAAAAGCACCTTTAGCACTAACTCGGATTTGAGATCCATCAAAAAGAGAGACTTGTTCCGCAGTAATCGTTACATCTCCAGCATCTCCATTGCCAATGGTTTCTGAGGAAATACTAGCCCCATTTAAAAGTAACAATTCTTCGGTTTCTACGGTAAGACTTCCCGCATTACCCGTGACCTCGGAATTAACAAAGGTCTCCAATTTACTCCGGTTACCCAACCTATCCGACCCCCTCAAAGTTACGGATTCACTAGCGCGAACTGTCAGAGTACCGGCATTACCTCGGGCATCGGTAGAAGAAGTAATGACTCCACCATCGGATACGGTTAACCGACTGGTATTAATCGTGATTGCACCGGAATTAGCCAAAATTTCCTGATTTTGCGTAACTTTACCCTGAGTGTCAATGGGATTTTGAACTTCCATCCCAGAAGAAACAATCGATTCATTCAACTCGGTTGAGGGTTCGGTTTCTACATCAAGAGAACCTGAACCCGTCTGGATAAAGCTCCCATATCCATCCCCATCTACCCCACTCATGCTCACCGACTCTGTAGCCCAAATATTCAGAATTCCTGCATCACCGTTGCCAAAGGTTGTAGCTGAGATAATGGCTCCATCTAATAGGGTTAATTGACCCGTTTCTATAGTGACAATTCCCGCATTGCCAGTGGCATTGGAACGAACTTCAGCAAATACTCCCCCAAATCCGCCCGAGGGGTCTAATCCACTCAATTTAATCGAGTCAGTTGCCCGAATTGTTAAATTTCCTCCATTACTTTGACCCCGAGTAGACGAAGAAATTAAGGCTCCATTAAAGGTAAAAAATTGGGCCGCTTCTATTATTAAACTACCCCCCTTTCCCGTAGCACTGGGAAAGACTTCTGCGATCGCCACACTAGGAAGCCCCAAGGAATTAGCACCGCTGAATTCCACTTGTTCAGTAGCTAATAACCGCATATCTTGCCCGGGTTGATTTCCCAAGGTTAAGGAAATCAGGGCTGACCCTTCCTGCACAAAAAGAGATCGCCCTTGTAATGCGATCGGACCCCCTCCTTCACCACTGGTATCTAACGAGGCAGCAGTTAACTTAATATCTCCAAAATTTCCCCCTTCTGAATATCCAAACCCCCAGAAAGGGGATGCAACAGTCAACATAACTTGACTATTAGCCCCCACACTTCCCAATTCAATCTGTCCCCCAATGGCGGTTAAATTTCCTCCAATTAGCTCAATTTCACTCCCAATTAACGCTAAGGTTTTATTTTGAACTTGTAAGCCAGTTGGTCTATTTTCTGTCACGAGAGACCCCCGAACTGGCTCCGTTAACGTCAGATTATTTCCTGGTCCCTGTACAATGATTTTCCCAGGATTTGGACCCATTTGTAATCCCACAGGTAGGCTCACAGTTAGTAACGGGACAGTCTCGGTGGGTAAGGTACTGAAAGAAGTTCCATCAGCAAAATTAAGGCGATCGGCGGTAGAAGCGAGAAAAGAACCTCCTATATTTAATTGGGCATTCGGTCCAAACACAATCCCATTTGGATTCAGTAAAAATAAATTTGCAAATCCCTTGACCTGAATCAAACCATCTATATTAGAAATAGAAGCACCTGTAATCCGACTAAAGATATTTTCAACCTCTAGCGCATTGTCAAAATCGACTTGAGTATTAGTTGGCAGGGAAAATTCTTGGAAGCTATGAAATAAATTACTTCCCGATTGAGTTCCCCCCTTAATAATATTCGTCGTTCCCTGGCGGATCACGGTGGTATTAATAGGTAAGGTAGCATCGGGGATAATTTGAGCTTCTACGGGAGAAGCAATCCCCCAAAAAATTCCTACCCCTAATTTTAATAAATATCCAATAATAAAATTACTAAATTGAAGATAACTCTTTCTAGGTTTGTTGATACTCTTTCGGTTAAATTCGGGATGAATAGGCATTAAAATTTCTCCATAATGTTTCCCCAAATTGCCCCCTCCCAGGAGAAAAGAATTGGCCCATCCCTTTGAGGATTGCGACAATTAAACCCCGGATTCAGGGTCCTCTGGCGCTGTGTCCCCATCAATTCTTTAACGCCAATTGCCGAGCAAAATATAAGGGGACCAAAAATAGGGAGTGCGATAGCGTCCTTCCCGTAACAAACTCACCTGAGCGCGTCTGAGAGCTTCGGCTTTCGTAAGCCCCTCTCCCTGGGCTAATTCCTGATAAAATTTTACCATTAACGCCGCCGTTGATTCATCGCTGACTTGCCACAAGGTGGCGATCGTACTCCGGGCCCCTGCTCGAATTGCCACCCCTGCTAATCCTAACGCAGCGCGACTATCTCCTGATGCCGTTTCACAAGCACTAAACACTAACAATTCAATCGGACGAGATAACTCTTGTTCTTTCTGGCGCAGTAAACCATCTAAATCTTTGACATTAATCCGACCATCCCAGGTTAAAATAAACGTTCGTTCTGCTTGGGAACTAAATTGACCGTGGGTGGCAATATGAACCACTGGAACCGGCGAAGAATTGATAATTTCTTGTAAATTAAGTTGAGTAAACTCTTGATTAAATAATACTTCTGCGGTAAAATTTTCCTGAATTGCCTGTAATTCTTGCTCTACATTTTCTAAGGCAGAAAATCCTTGTCTTGCTTCCGATAACCCAGCGGTTAAGAGTTGGAGTTCCTCCTGAGCTAAAGGTTGAGGGGGCAACAGTTGCAGTCCTGGTGTGAGCGCAACGCTATAATTTTCAATGAGATATTCGGTTCCATCATGAAGGGCAGCCATTGGTACATTTCGCAACTGCCCATCCAAAACAAAAACTAGGGTTTGGATCTGACTTTGTTTGAGATCAGCTTCCGCAGGGCGAATTAACCAATCATAAATTTGTTGAGAATTTTGCAAAACTTGCCGATTATTTCCCGCCCTTCGTCCGATATTTTGTTGAATTTCATTGAGACTACTTTCTATTTCCGATTGGGTGATAAATGTGGTATGGAGGCGTAAGGGTGCGTCAGGGAATGCGACAATCACAGCTAATCTCTCCGGTAAAATAATCGGATAAATCACGGCTGCGGTGGTATCGATTTCGTCAATTTGAATGGGTTTTGCATCTAAACAGGCTTCTTGGAAAAAGTTATCCAATTCAGCCAGTTGTAGGGATTCGATCGCCTGCCTTGCTTGCCGTAAATTCTCTTGAGTCGGCGCTTCATTCGGGTCAGTTAATAAATCTACTAATTCCCGATAAACAGGTTCGACACTTTCCCGAAACGAAAACTGCACATCGGGATTATCGGGATTAATTGACGCTAAATCTTGGCGGAGAGACTGGAGGGTCTCGATCGCCACGGTATAAGCTGCCACTGCCTCGGGTTTCTTCCCTTGTTCCTTCATCAATCGCCCGACTTGCCACTGCCACCGATAGGCAATATCCGAGGCATCAATCCCTTGTGCGATCATCAGCGCTTGCTGAGTCAATTTTTGGGCTTCCTGAGATTGGGCGGCGAGTTCGTATAAATGCCCCAAACTGCCCAAGGCGTAGGATTCTGCCCGGGGGTCCTGGAGGGTTTTAGCTTGTTGGACAGCCGTCGCTAATCCCGTGGCAATTTCTCTCAAGTTGCGATCGCTCAAAGTAGAGTCTGGGGATGATTCTGTGAGAAACAACTTGATTAAGCTGTGAGATAAGTGAATGCGATCGTACACCGTACCGCGACTGGGGGGTAATTCCTCTAGCTGAACTTGAATCTCTGGCAGTAACGCTTCCGCCTCAGAGACTTGTGCTAAATCGATGAGTAAGGCAAGCTGGTTGAGTTGCGATCGCAATCGAATCCTCGGAGAGGTTGTAGACAGTTCAGCCACTTGGCGATAGGCAGCGAGGGCGGTTTGCCATTCTGCTTCAGCAGTTTGTGAGTCATTGAGAACTAAGGCTTTTTGAGCCATTGCCCTTGCTGTATTCCCTAGACTAAACTGTGCCGAGGCGATCGCCGAGGGTTGACGGATACTTTGGGCGATCGTCAAACTTTGTTGTAACAGTTCCCGGGATTGTTCTAACTCTCCAACCGCCCGTAAAGCGTTGCCTAAACTGCGTAAACCCGTGGCTTTGAGGAGGGAGTTCGGTTCACCTTGTAACGCCCGTTCTACCTCCCCTAACGTTTGGCGCGATCGGCGGTAAAGCCCCAACGCCTGCATTGCTTGCGCCACATTAATCTGACTCCCAGTCGCCCCTTCCCGGTCCTCCAGTTGTTCATAAACACCCGTCGCCTCCTGCCAAGTTGTGAGCGCCTGTTCCGATTGTCCCAAAGCGTAATATAGATGACCTTGAGTATTCAACGCCTGAGCCAAAATCGGCAAACGCTGAGAATCCAACCGCTTTGCTTGTGAGAGTTGCAGGAGGGACAGACAAGAAGAGACAGCCTCTGTTGCCGGTTGCCATTGCCCGAGTTGCTGATAGGCAAGGGATAAATAATTCAGGGCCAAGGCTTCATGAAATGGCTCTCCAGCGCCCTTAAATGCCGTTGCCGCTGCTTGCCAAACCGTCGCCGCTTGGGAAAACTGTTCCGCTTGGAAAAATGTGAGACCTTGTTCCAGCAGTGACAGAGCATCCGGTACCGATTGAGCCACGGCTACGGAATGGGAAGGGAAGGGGAACAGAGAGAGAGGATTGAGAGGATTGAACGGCATCGGACTCGTGGCGATCGCAGCCATAATTCCCACCCCCAAACCGAAGTGCAGCAGCCGTTTGACCACTGCGGACTGCTTTAAAAATCGATAAACCCGAGAAAAACGAGCGATCGTCTTCAGTACCCTATCTTGTCCTTTCATTTCACCCCCTCCAAATTAACCCATTCAGTCCTAAACCGTTCCAACTCTTAAGCTCAAATCTGCTTAATTCGTAAGACAGGCAGAAGGTGCAACCGTCCGATTTTGTAACGTCACTTCCGACCCTTGCGCCACCAATTCCATTTTTCCTTGAGCATTCACCATCCATCCTTGTGCTTCCACCAGTGGAGGCGTAGGAGAGGAGACAACAGGATTTGAAGCATCAGCAACCGAGGAAGTTTGAGGATTCGCACCACTCAACACCCCAGCAATTCTGGGTCGTAAATCCAACCAAGTCGCCTCATCGCTAATCGCCTCAATCGGATTAGGCGGTAATCCCCCTCTTCCTGTGACAATAAACTCACTTTGTTGCTGACCTTTGCCACAGGTTGAAATTACCAACTGGGTTGCATCAATAATATTTTCAGACAATTCCACTAACCCAGCACTCGGATCGATTTCAGGGGTGTTAATGGCAATTGTGCCAGTTAACGAAGAATCTGCACCTGTGGCGGTGATATCGCTACTCAACAACTGTCGGGGATTTAATCGAGTTGGAACGTCGGTATTAAGTAGGCGTTGTAATTCTTCCGGAGTGCGTAGCTGCGCTCCAAAAATAGCAGAGGTATTTATTCTGACTTCCCCGCCTCTAAAATTTAAAGAATTGGCACTGATATCGCTATTTTCTAAAGCAACAATAACATCGGTATCGATGGTGATGTTGCCCCCAGTAATTTCTCTTCCTGAAGCGTTGGTAGTGATACTGCTACCTCCTCGCAAGATTAAAGACTGCGATCGCAGCGTAATATTTCCTTGCCCTGCTGTAGTTTCTCCCGTGATAAGTCCTTGATTGTCTAATTCAATAACATCCGCATCTATTTCCACGTTTCCAGCATCCCCTAATTGTTGAGCATTCACAGCGATCAATGCCCCATCTTGCACGATTAACCGCTCGGTTTGAATGCGTAAATTTCCCGCATCACCATTCGCTAGACTTCTCGTGCCCAAGCCTCCATTATTCGGGATGAAGGGATTATTATTTCCGATTATTTCAATCACCTCAGAGGCATTAATCGTGAGACTGCCTCCGGTTCCCGAACCAAATGTAGAAGCGTCGATACCTCCTCCATTTTCAATCCGTAACCGTTGGGTATTAATCCGCAAATCTCCCCCAGGACCAGAGCTACCAGTTGCAACACTCAAGCCGGTCTCGAAACCTCTAAGTTCCACAGAGTCAGTGACATTTACCATTACCGTTCCTCCGCTGCCAGTTCCTGCTGTAGTTGCGCCTATTCCTGCTCCATCCCGAACAATCAGGCGATCGGCGTTCAGGGTTAAATTACCAGCATCACCCTGAAAAACTCCCGAAGTATTTAAGCCGCTCGCAATCCTAACAGACGGAATATTAAGGTTAGGAACCAGAGAGAAAATTCCCTTACCGCTCAAGTCTACTAATGAGGCATCTATCCTCAAGTTACCCGATCCTCCTGCACCAAATGAAGAGGTTGCAATTAAGGCTTGCTCCAACAGCAACTGATTGGTGTTAAGGGTTATATCTCCAGCCCTGCCACTAATCCGGCTTCCTGTCAGTAAAACAGAGTCATTCAAATCCACTCGTTCGGTCGCATTAATTTTCACATTGCCCCCTGAAGCATCGCCCAACGTGGAAGTTAATATAAATGCTCCATTGCGGGCAACCAGAGAACGAGTATCAATCGCAATATCGCCGCCGGAACCACTTCCTAAAGTTGGAGTATATAAACCGTTTTTGCGATCGCTAAAGTTGTAAGTTCCATTAATCAGTTCAAATAACGTTTGTTCTACCCCACCCTGTCCGCTTAGTTCCACTGAATCAGAGGCATTAATCGTTAAAGTTCCGCCTGGAAGTGACCCCAAAGTAAACGATGCAATCTGTGCTGTATCGGTGAGGCTAATGCGCCTGCCCTGCACTTGAATATCCCCACCTCTAGGGCCACTAGCATTGACATTACTCTCACCTGAAAGTTGAATATCTCCGTAAGTGGAACTATTTTGATATCCCAAAGCAAATCCGGTGAAACTTGGAGCCAAGCTCACGAAACCATTGCTAACACTGCCTAACTCAATTCGTCCTGCTGGTGAAGTGATAAACCCATTTTCTAGTAGGATGTCATTGCCTAAGAGTCCGATCGTTTTTCCAGGCTGAACCTGTAGTCCCACGGGAAGGGGGAAACCAGTAGTGGGATCAAGGACTACAGCAGCGGAGCGATTGATAATTTGCCCGTTCGAGCCGTTAAATTGGAGGCCGATCGGAACGCTCAGGGTTAACAAAGATGTGCTTTGAACCTCTGTTGCTGTAAATTGGCTGCGATCGGCAAATTGGATGCTATCTGCCGTAGAAGCTAGAAACGATCCACCGATGTTTAACTGGGCGTTTGGCCCAAATACAATCCCATTGGGATTGAGTAAAAATAAATTTGCAAACCCATTGGTACGGATTAAGCCATCAATATTAGAAATAGAGTTGCCGGTAACCCGACTAAAGATATTTTGAATATCCAGACTGTTGTTAAAAAATGCTTCGCTGCCGGTGGGGAGAGAAAATTCTTGGAAGCTGTGAAATAGGTTCCCTCCCGCTTGAGTTCCTCCGTCAATCTGGTTGATATTTCCCTGGGGCGTAACGGTGGAATTTACAGGTAGGGTGGCATCGGGGATGATTTGGGCTTGAGTTGGGGGAATTGCATTCAAGCAACTGAACAGCAAGCTGCCAGAAAACAGGAGAAAGGTTTGGCTGAATTGCTGTAAGGTAAGACCCGGTTTTAAGGCCAGTTTTTCGGAAAGAGGGGGACGATCGTTCATAAACCCTGATTGAGAAATGGGTCGTGGTTTAGTGTAGTTTGACCGGAAGAGACTAGGAACTAGCTTCCTGTCGTAAATTAGGGTGAATTTCCCAAGACTGTTTCCAGAAACTTAGTTTCTGCTAACTTTTAGGGAGGATTTCCAATTTCTGTTGAAGGATTTTCTAGCCTTATGGCAATAATCGGGACTTCGTTAGGCAATATAGCAATCTCTCCCAAATTGGCTGATTCTAAGAGGTTTTGCCAGGTTTGGATTAAGATGGGATCGGTGGGTTGTTCCTGGCGGAGTTGAGCTAAGAGGGCGATCGCCTCATGCCAAATCCCATTTTCTGCATACAATTGAGACTGGGTGAGGGGGTCTGCTGCCTCTAAAGTTGTCATTAAGTTGCGATTGAGTTCGACTCGCTGAGTCCATCCTTGGGTTTCTACATTTTTCCTAAAATCCTGTGGATTACAAATCAAGGAAAAATACCAAGAATAATTGAGTCCTGATTCTAGTTTTATTTTATCGGAGGGCAGAATCAAACTGGCGATCGCTTCTTCCCCAGAAATTTCAAATATAGTGCGATAAAGGTCATTTCCTTCTTCATTTTTTAAGACAAATTCTGCTTGGCGAGCGATCGTTTGTGGAATATATACCCAAAAATCTGGAGACTCCGATACCGTCGTTCCAAAGTTTTTAGGTTCTGATTCTAGCTTCGGCATCAGTACCATCACCATTGGATCAGCCCTATCTTCATTATGGTCCGCTTCGCATCGTCCCCCACGAGTTCCACCCCCTACGGTAGGAGGTATTCCTAAATCTTTTGGCGGTTTATATTGAGCAACCTCCATCTCTGAACCGCGCCAGGTTGCTCTCCAATTAGAAAAATCGGTGGTTTGGAGTGAGCTAGGTGCCACAGTAAATGTGGCTACCCCAGCTATTAAACCTGGAAAAATTGCCGGGATAAGTGAGAATTTTGTCTGAAGCATCATACAGCCCGTTCCTTGGTAAATGACAATCCTTTCAACCCAGGTTGAATAATAGGCATTTATAACTGACAAATCTATTAGAAACAAACTTTTGTAAAAAAAATTTACAATTCAGGAATCGAATGTGCTGACTTCCTCGGCGCAAACTTGATAAATATTAACAGGTTGTTTGCGACCCTTTAGCAAAACCTGGTCAACCCGTTTAGTGGAAAAACGTTTAGGAAGTAAGCGATAGGTTTCTTCGGAAATTAAAATTCTACAAATATCGCAATTAATTGATTTGTCATAGCTTTCCAATCGGGAGGCAATATTGACCGTATCGCCAATTATGGTATAGTCCTGACGGTGATGGCTGCCTAAACTGCCCACAACTAGGGGACCTGTTGCAATTCCTACCCGCATGGATACGGTGGGTTTTCCAGCTTGTTCCCACTGCTGATTTAAGGATTTGAGTGCGGCGGCCATTCCTAATGCACAAGAGACGGCTTTTTGGGCATCTAAGGCAATTTCTTCTGGGGTTGTCGCCGGGATTGGAATGCCAAAAACTGCCATCACTGCATCGCCAATAAATTTATCGATCGCCCCGTCGGAGTCTAGCACCACTTTTGCCATTTCACTCATATATTCATTCAACCAAGACATTAGGATTTTAGGCGGCATTCCTTCGGCAATGCTGCTAAATCCTTTTAAGTCGGTAAACAAGACCGTTGCAATCACTTCTTGCCCTTCTAGTTGTCCTTCTTTGAGTATTTTTTGGCGATTTTTCCAAATCGCTTCCGCAATTTTTGGGGTGACGTGCCTCTCAAATAATCGCATTATAGTTTGTCGGTCTTCCCGTTCAATTTTTGCGATATAAGCGGCGATAGCAAGTGCTGATCCTGTTAAAGATAAAAGGGGAGGAATGACGGGAATCCACCATCCCTTTAAAAGGGCTAAATAGGCACTCCCTGTTAATAGTAATACAAAAATGATAATATTAATTCCGGTCCATGAAAAAGCATAATAAATATTGGGACTAGAGGCATATCGTTTCAACCCGGCTAAAAATCCTCCCATCCAAGCCCCTACTAAAATTAATCCAATTTCTAAGGATTTGGGCCACACTTGAAACATCGGTCGATTATCTAAGGTAGCACTAATGATTTGACTGGTTAGGTTTGCATGAATTTCCACCCCGAAGCTCCGGTTAGATGCTTCTGTTATGGCGCTTTGGTCATAAGGGGTATGAAAAGGATCGGGAATGCTGGCTGCCCTTGTGCCAATTAAAACAACGCGATCGCGAGCAAAATTTTCAGAAACTTTATTTTCTAAGATATCATTTAAAGATACAATTTTAAATGTGTTGCGCACATCTCTCGGGTTCATTAAAATTTGATAACCTCGGTCGTTAGTGCGGACGTAGCTGCCATCATTAGAGCGTAATCGCACGAATACTGTATTTCCGAGTTGCAGATATTCGGGGTTAATTTTTTCTGCATTTTGGGGAAGGATGCCTTCTGACTTAAGATACAAAAATGCTAAATTTAGTCCCAAACTCGGCAAGACTTCACCCTCGGGGGTTTCTAAAAAAAGCAAACCCCGCCGAATCGTTCCATCTGAATCTAAGATTAAGTTATTAAATCCAATTTGACTGCGTTCTTTTAAAATTTTGTTAGGTGAAACCGCCCAATTATTATCGCCTCGACTGACCATTTGAACCCCAATTAAGTTCGGAGTGTTCTCAAAGACTTCCACAAGTCTTTGATGCCCGGGTTCTACAGGTAAATCCCGATAAATATCTAAACCGATCGCCCTTGGTTGTTGAGCTTTTAATCGGGTAATTAACTCAGCGAGGACTCCATCAGGAATCGGCCATTGTCCGATAGTTTGAATATCGGTTTCAGAGATTCCCACAATTACAATTCGGGAATCCCTGGGTTCTGGGGGACGACTGCGAATAAACCAATCGAATGCCCCCCATTCCATCCATTGTAATGCGCCGGTTAAGCGAAGGAGGATGACTAATCCGGCAACCGTGGTGGCCCCGAGAAAGACAGCCCCCCATTCTTCACCCACTCGCGGTATCCATCGTTTCCCCATAGTTGAACCTTGATTGATTAAAATAGTAGCTACAGATTCACTTTAGCAGTTTATTAGAGATGACTAGTTTTCAACCCCAGATGATATCCATTTTCACGGAGAACACCTATTTTATCCGTTAAAATCTTTGTCATTTCTGGTTTTATTTAGACTTGATACAGAATTTGATGTTTGCTTTTCAGATAGCGGATTAATTTTTCTTTATTTTCTGGAATCAGGCAGCGGGTGACCATTGAGTTAGAACGCACACGGTAATCAAATAAGACTTCTGGGATATGATAAAATTCCCACCCTTTTTCTAGGGCACTTAGCCACAAATCCCAGTCTTCAAAGCCTAATTTATCAGGAATGTTGGGGTCATATCCGCCGCAGTCTTGCCAGAGGGTTTTTCTGAAGATAGCGCAGGCATCGATATAATTGCCCTGTAATAAGCGGGTTGGATCAAAGTCGGGGACTTGCCAAATTCCGGTGCGATCGCCCATGAATTCTACATCCCCATAAACGACTCCCACCCGAGGAAATTGGTCTAAAATGTCAATGCTCTTGATAATATAATCGCGTCTAATTTTATTATCGGCATCTAAAGGTAAAATATACTTGCCTTGGCTAGATTCTATCCCTACATTTCGGGCAATGGCTAACCCTTGATTCAACTGGTGAATGATTGGATATCCCTGGTTTTGTAAATAATCCAGCACCTCTAAGGTGAAGGGTTCGGTTGATCCATCATTGATGATAATGAGTTCAAGGTGAGCATCAAAACAGTCCTCGACGCTGGCGATCGCATCCAGGAGATATTCCCCTTGATTGTAACAAGGAATAATCACTGATAGCACAATTTCTCTTAAACCCATTGCTCTCACTCCCCCTATTTTTTACCCTGTTTCCTGCCCTTCCTGTTGCTGCAAACCTAGATATTTCTGGGTGTTGCCACCCATTCCCTGAGTTCGCTATAATCAATCGGTCAATTCTTATGATAAGCTGAGTCTAAAGTGGATGCCAAGTTGTCGGATAATCCTAAACCCTTAAGGGGTAAAGTTGCAGTAGTAACCGGGGCGAGTCGTGGTGCAGGGCGAGGGATTGCCTTGGTTTTAGGAGAAGCGGGGGCGACTGTCTATGTGACGGGACGCAGTGTGCGAGGGGAGGCAACGACGGATCATCTGCCGGGGACGATTGAGGAGACGGCAGAAGCAGTGACAGGGCGAGGTGGGGTCGGTATTCCGGTACGTTGTGATGCGACGCAGGATGCTCAGGTGGAGGCACTATTTAAGCGGATACAAAGTGATGGGCGCTTGGATATTGTGGTGAATAATGCCTGGGGAGGTTATGAAGGCTATGATGGTAAGACTTGGGCGGATGGGACGGAGTTTTTTGCGCCGTTTTGGGAGCAATCTTTGCAGCGTTGGGAGGGAATGTTTACCGCAGGGGTGCGATCGCATTTGGTGGCGAGTCGTTGTGCGGTGCCGTTGATGTTGTCCCAAGGGCAAGGGTTGATTGTGAATACGATCGCCTGGGACCGAGATAAGTATCTGGGGAATCTGTTTTACGATATGGCAAAACACGCGATCGCCCGGATGACGTTAGCAATGGCACGAGATTTGGAACCCTATAAAATTGCAGCAGTGGCAGTGGCACCGGGTTTTATGCGCACGGAACGGGTGTTAGATGCACCGGATGTGGATTTAGCAGAAACAGAGTCTACGGAGTATATCGGACGGGCGATCGCGGCCCTGGCGACGGACCCGAATGTGCTAGAACTCTCAGGAACTGTGCTGACGGTGGGGGATTTGGCGGTGGAATATGGGTTTACAGATATTGATGGCAGGCAAATTGCCGCCTTTCGTCTGGAGGATATGTGAGTTCTGAACTGGATATCCTGTTAGCGGATGCTTTCAGGTTATATGAGTCGGGTTCTTTGACCCTGGCGGAACAAAAGTTTTGCCAAGTGTTAGGGATTGATGTGACTCAACCCCAAGCATTGCGCGGGTTGGGAATGCTGTATTCTCAGCAAGGACGATATGAAGATGCGTTGGATTACTTAGAACAGTCTTTGGAGTGTGATGCAAATCAGGCAATTTGTCATTATACTCGGGGGTTAGTTTTGACAAAGTTAGGTTATCTCGCAGAAGCGGTGACTGCCTATCAACAGGCGTTGACGGTTGAACCGGGTTATCTCAATGCTTATTCAGAGTTAGGAAATGTGAGTATAGAACGGGGAGAGTTGACCCAAGCGGAAACTGCTTATCGACAAAGAATTGCACTGAGTCCAGATTGGCAAAGTTATGTGAGATTAGGCAATTTATTCATCGCCCAGCAGCGGATTGAGGAGGCAATATCCGCTTATCAAAGCGCCCTAGAACTTCAACCCCGTCATCCCGAGATTCTCTCCTCCTTAGGAATTGCTTTTGCTGCAAAAAATCATCCAGATTCTAATCTATATTGGGGGTTTGCTGCCTATCGCCGCCAGGAGTATGAAAGCGCTATTGCCCATTATCAACAGTTTGAAAAAACTCAGCCCGGTGATATTGATTTTTATCTAGCACTCGCCGATTGCTATCAACAATTAAATCGGTGGGAAGAAGCAATTATAACGTATCGACAAGGAATTGCTCTGCATCGGGAAGCAGGGGAACTTTATTTATCTTTTATTCTAGCTTTACAGAATTGTGGTCAAATTGAAGAGGCGCGCCAAGTAGCGGATGAGGGATTAGAAGTTTTACCCGATCGCATATCCCTGAAATTAGAAAAAATTCGGCTTTTTCCAATTTTATATCAAAACTCAGAACAACTGGAGTTTTATCGTAACCGATTTATTGCTGAGTTAGACGACTGGATTGAAAGTTGCGATTTAAATACAGAATTGGCTCAAAAGAATGCTTTAAATGCTATGGCTGTTAATACAAATTTTTATCTGCAATATCAAGGTAAAAATGATTTAGAATTGCAGCAAAAATATGGAAAATTTGTGCATCAGGTGATGGGGGCGAATTATCCCCAGTTGGTCAAACCGTTACCTATGCCAATCCTGAAGTCTGGGGAACGAATTAGAATCGGCTATATTTCTGCTTGTTTGCAGTGGCATACGGTGGGAATGGTGTTTTCTGGATGGTTGGAACATCGGAACCGGGAGGAGTTTGAGGTTTATTGTTATGATGTCGGACGACAACGCGATCGCCTGACGGACTGGTTTAGAGTTAATAGCGACTACTTTTATTCCATTGCGGATGATATTCCAGCAGTTTGTCAGCAAATTCAACAGGATAATTTGCATATTTTAGTATTTTTGGATATTGGAATGTATGCACCTATGACTCAACTGGCGGGTTTACGGTTGGCCCCGGTTCAAGCTGTTGCTTGGGGACATCCGATTACCTCCGGTTTACCCACTCAGGATTATTTTATTTCTAGCGATTTTATGGAACCTGAGAATGCACAAACTCATTATTCAGAACAACTGATTCGCTTACCTAATTTAGGAATTTATTTCCCCAAACCCCAGATTCCTGAATTAAATAAAACTCGGGCTGATTATGGCATTCCTGAGTCTTTCATCCTGTATTTATCTTGTCAATCTTTATTTAAATATTTGCCACAATATGATATAATTTTCCCCAGAATTTGCCAACAAGTGGCAACGGCCAAGCTGGTATTTATCGGTCACAAAAGCAGGCCGATTACGGCGCAATTTTGCCAGCGACTAGAGGCAGCTTTTGCTCAGGTGGGGTTAGATTATCAGGAATTTTGTATAATCTTGCCGAGACAGAGTAAGCGGGACTATTGGAATCTGCTATTACTGGCAGATATTGGGTTAGATACATTGGAGTTTACGGGATTTTTAACAACCTTAGAAGCAGTAGCAGTAAATTTGCCTATCGTAACGCATCTCGGCTCCTTTATGCGGGGTCGTCAATCAGCGGGAATCTTAACAAGAGTGGGGGTCACGGAGACGATCGCCCAAACCGTGCAAGATTATATTAAAATAGCCGTTAACTTAGGATTAAATCGGGAGTGGAGAGAGGCGATCGCCACCCAAATGAACGAGGGCCATCAATGGTTATATGAGGATAACACCGGAGTCAAAGCATTGGAAAACTTTTATCGGGCGATCGTCCAGAAAAAAGGATAAAGACAACAAGATGAACAAATCCTCCCCATCTCCCCCTTCCACCCCATCTCCCAAAATCCCTGAAACCCAACCCCTCTCCCTCCCGTCCCATAGTCAATTAATTTGGTGCATCCCAAATTATTTCAACCCTTGAGAGAAACCAAATGTTCGCACCCAAACTCGCATTATTGACCCTTTCAGCGATCGTACTGTCGATCGCTCAAGTTCACGCCCATAACCCAGTAGATCTGGAAATTGGATCTTACCTAGAACAATTCAAAACCGAAAAAGGAGCCAATCGCCGGGAAGTTGTCAAAGGATTGCAGCAGATAGGGACTCCCGCAGTTCCCGTACTAATGACAGCATTACAGGATGCCGATGCAGGAGTCCGAGGTGGTGCTGCATTTGCCTTGGGTTCGATGGGTTCTGCCGCCGAATCTGCCATTCCCAACCTGATTGCTGCCTTAAATGACTCAGAAGAGTCCGTGCGTCTCGATGCTGCCGTAGCACTTAGACGAATTGGCACTCCTGCCGTGGAGGAACTCGCCACTGCTTTGCAACACCCGGAGATAGAAGTGCGTCGGGGTGCTGCCTTTGCCTTAGCGGGAATTGGTGCCACCGCAGAACCGGCGATCGCCCCCTTAATCAACGCCTTACAGGATCCAGATGAGCGACTTGCTTGGAATGCAGCAGTTGCCTTGCGCGCAGTCGGGTCCCCAGCAGTCCCCGCCCTTAAGCAGGCCCTGACTGATGAGAATCCCCAAGTCAGAAGTTCCGCTGCCTTTGCCTTGGGGAACCCCTCTTCCCCCACTGGGGGAACACTCTCTCCCGTGGCACAAGGGGAGGAAGAAGTGCCGGAAATTTGCCGAATGTTACCGAATCCCTTGTCCCCAGATTTTAATATCTGTGAAGCTATTCCAGTTCGCGAAGGTCCCCAGGAATTGCGCCCGAATCAGGATCAAGTCAATCCGAATCCCTGTGACTTTTCTCCGAATCCCTGTGAAAGCGTTCCCAGTCAGATTGACTCCCGTGTTACCCCAACTCGCCGATTGATGTAATTCCGGTGGAG
>CBFGOM010000107.1:0-22667 GCA_965650385.1 uncultured Oscillatoriaceae bacterium | reverse complement strand
AGAGGGTATTTAATTGGTCATGACCCGGTTCTACGGGTAAATCCCGATAAATATCTAATCCAATGATTCGCGGTTTTTGAGCCGTGATATTTTGGATTAATTGGGTCATGATGCGATCGCTCATCGGCCATTGTTGGACATACTTAATATCCGATTCATTAATGGTCACGATCGCAATGCGCGAGTCTATTGGTTCTTGGGGTCGCAGGCGAAACCAAGTATCTAAAGCGGCCCATTCAAATAGGTGCAAAAACCCCGCACTACTCAAAGCAACAATCACCCCGGTGACTGCCGGAGTGATTAGGAGTGGGCCACGCCACAAGCTGATTCTTTGTTGTAACTGTTGCCACATAGTTTGCTCGAACCCTGTCCTGTGTTAAGAGAGATCAATGCACCCCTTGAAAATTGCCCCTCACGGTTTTGTTCGCACAATGTAAAGACGGACTTAGGGTGACGGTGGCATCATCAGCGGAGTCGCCGCGATCGCCTCTAATCCAACTTGTCCCAGCAGATTGCGCCACTCTTCAGCTAAGGTGAGATTATCCGGTTGGTTCATTTGGGCGACAGCTAAGGTCGTGAGAGTATCGTACCAGACCCCAGCTTCTGCATAAGCCGTTGCCAAGGAGAGGGCCTCTAAGTTCGGTTCCGTGGGGATGGCAGCAACACGCTTCACCCATCCCGTAACACTGTAACTATCGGGCTGTAATCGACCACTGGCATCTAAGGGAACAAAGAACCAGAGATAGTCCCGGTCAAGTTCTAATTCCGGGGCCGTTTCCGGTAGGGTGAAACTGACAATTGAACCCCCGCCATTGATTTCTAAAGTGGTTTGGTAGTGATGATTCCCGTCTTGATCTTGGATGCTGAAAAAGACTTTTTCGGTTGCCGTAGGTGGTACATATACAAAGAAAGTGGGACGCGGCGAGATGGTGCGTCCATGTTCCGTGGGAGGTAGCAAGGCGATCGCTTCTAGCCCTGGATTCTCCTGAATAGGAGACCCTTCATCCCCCCGGCTGCCACCACTGACACTGGTTGTGGGGGCAGCTTCCCCGGGAGGGGCAAATCTCACGTTACCGCGAGTGCCTCCCCCCACACTCGTTGCAGGGGTCGGGTCGCCTGGGGGCTTAAATTGCAGACTCATTAAAGCTGGGAATGTGACCCCTTCCGCTTGGACGGACTCAGTTACAGCGGATAGGGCGACTGTCCCAGCTAAGGTGGCAAACAGGAAACTTGGAATAACAATGCGTGGCCTGTGGTTCATGGGAACACCTCTTGAGTTTGGGGAAAACATAGAACAGTAGAAACCCGTTTCATAACCAATTTCCAACTAAAATAAACGCCGACCAATAGTAGGGATGTTTGTGCAAGGGGTCGTTTAATAAGGCCAATTGAGCTTGGCGTAATGCCTCTGCTTTTGTCATTCCTGCCTGGAATCGGGTGAGTTGGCGATAAAATTCGCTCATTAAATCAGCAGTAGATTGGTCGTGAACGGACCAGAGACTAGCCAGGGTGCTGCGGGCTCCGGAACGGAGTGCAAATCCGGCTAAACCGAGTGTAGCACGTTTGTCTCCAGTTGCTGTTTGGCAAGCACTCATCACTAATAATTCAATGGGTTTGAGAATCCCTAACCGTTGCTTATTGAACAATTGATCGAAATCTTTAATGGAAATTCGACCCTCCCAGGTCAGTAAAAAAGTTTCCTCGGGATTAGAACTAAATTGTCCGTGGGTGGCAAGGTGAATAATCGGGTAAGATTTGCGATTGAGTTGCGCTTCCAATTGAGCACGGGTAAATTGGCGATCGAGCAATGTATCCCCTGGCACTTCCTGGGTAATTTGTTGGAACTCTTGGGCGACTCCCGGGAGGGGAGAAAATCCTTGTCGCCCTTCGGTTAACCCAGCGGTGAGGGCGGTGAGTTTTTCCTGGGTGAGTCCTTGGGGAAACAGTTGTAAACCCGGACTGATGGCGGTATTATAGGTTTCAATCAAATAGCGGCTGCCGTCATACAGGGCGGCGAGGGGAATGGATGCGAAGCCGCCATCGGGAATAAACACCAGGGTAGTAATCTCACTTTTAGCTAAATCTGCCGCTGCCGGTCGAATTAGCCAGTCATAAACTTGGGCGGATAGGCGTAAGCGTTCCGGGGAGGAATAGCCAGGGTGCATGGCCGATCGCAGGTCTTCGAGAGTGGCTTCGATGCGACTGCTACTAAGGGGGGTAGTATAGTGGCGCAAGGGTTGACCGGGCAGGGAGAGGATGACTTCTAGGCGATCGGGTAAGACAATGGGATAAAGGGCTGCTGCTTGGGGATCAATTTGCTCTAATTGCACCGGCTGCACATCTAAACAAGCCTCCCGGAAAAAGTTGTCTAATTCAGCGATTTGCAAGGCTTCCATGACTTGTCTCGCCTGTTCAATATCTTCCGGGGTGGCATGGGGTTGGAGGAGTAAACTCACCAATTCGCGATAGACGGGTTCTACACTTTCTTTAAAATCAAATTGCAGGTCCGGAGAAATCGCTACTAAGTCCCGGCGCAAATTTTTCAACGTTTCAAAGGCGATTTGATACGCTGTGAGAGCTGGTTGGAGTTGCTGCTGTTGCGTGAGAATCTGACCCAGTTGCCAAGCCGCCGGGGCGATAATTTCATCAGCTTGGATGGATTGGGCGATTTGCAACGCTTGTTCAGTTAGGGTTTCGGCTTCTTGCCACTGTTCAGCTTGGCGGTAAAGCTGGCCGAGTTGAGTGAGGGCGTAGGCTTGCGATCGCCCATCTTGGAGTTCCTTGGCGATCGCAATAGTTTCGGCTAACCTTTGGGCAATTTCCGGCAAATCTTGCCCCATTTGACGCCAACTGGCGGCAAAATTGACCCGGGCATAGAGGGCCGCTTGACTGGGGGGAAGAGTGGCGAGGTGAGATTCGAGTTGGGGGCGTAATCGGTCGGCGGATTCCCAGTCCCCGAGAGCGACGAATAGGCTAAACTGGTTGAGTTGGGCTTGCGATCGCATCAAAGGTTCAGTGGCTAATTCTTCCGCTTGTTGATAGTAGGCAATGGCGATATCATTGCGGTCTAAATATCGAGCGATATTGCCGATATTGAGTAAGGTAGCGCTACTATCTCCCGGGGATTTGAGGCGATCGCTCACTCGCCAACTCTGTTCTAAAACCGCCTGAGATTGTTCTAAATCCCCAATGGTTTGGAGGGCAACGCCCAAACTCCTCAATCCATCGGCTTTCAAGAGAGTATCGGGTTTTTGCTCTAATTCAACAATCCATTCCTCTAACAAAGTGCGAGCGCGGCGATATTGGCCCAAGGCTTGTAAGGCTTGAGCTTGGTTAATCAGACTTCCTAATTTACCCAAGTCATCTCCAGCGCGAGTATAAGTAGCTGTGGCTTGTCGCCAGGTGTCTAAGGCGGCTTGATTTTGTCCCTCAGCCAGTTCCAGAATGCCTCGGGTATTTAGGGCTTGTGCGAAAATCGCTACCCCTCTGGAGGGCAGGGGATTAAGCTGTTGCAACAGTTCCAAGCTATGGGCAATGGCGGTGGCAGCCTGGGGACGGCGGCCTAACTTATGATAGGCCAAGGCGAGATAAGTGAGAGTTTGAGCTTGGTCTAAGAGGGCGAGGCGATCGGTATAAAGGGCGGCTGCCTCTTCCCATAGCTGGGTTGCTTCTAGGAATCGTCCCTCTTGATAGTGAGTGGTGCCCCGTTGGACTAATTCGCTGGGGTCGGGGGTTTGGGAGATGGGGAGGATGGGGGTGGCGGGATGGGGGTGCAGGAGGATGAGGATGATTGTGAGGAGGGTGAGGATAGGGAGTAGTAGGAATTGTCGGATTCGACGGGACTTTAGATAGGGGGTGATGGGTTTGAGCATGACTATTGTGCCTGCTTTAGAGGTTCATTGGGTGAGGAAGGACAGGGAGGGATGAGATCGCCTAGGGTGGCGGGTATTTTTGCAACTAAGGCGATGTTCCCCTCCTGATTCAGGGTCCAGCCGGTCGCCTCTATCAAGGGTTGCGATCGGCCTTGAGTTACCATTTCGGTCGGAATTGTGAGATTTTCAGGAAATTGGCGTAAATCCTCCCAGACGGTTTGACCCCGGATAGTCTCCTTGGGGTCTTCCGGTAATCCTCCCCGTCCCACAATAGTAAACGAATTGCCCTGATCGGCGACACACCCAACGGTGACTTGGTTGGCGATGTCCGAAAGCTGCTGAGGCAAGTCTACCAATCCAGAACCTGGGGTAACTTCAGGGGTGGAGAGAGTGACATTGCCGGAGACTCCCAATTCAGAACTAGCCGTGATATCACTTCGGGAGGTCGGTTGGGTTCTAAATTCTAATCCCAGAATTCCTTCTGCACTCAGTTGAATATTGCCGCCATTTCCTTCAAAAGCATTAGCGGTAATATCACTATTTTCTGTGGGAAAAGCCAAAATAATTGGGGCAGAAATGTTGATATTTCCCCCATCGCCACCCGCCCCAGCGGTTCCGGCTGTGGCAGTAATTTGACTCCCACGGCGCATCAGAAGTCCGTCGCTTAATTCTAATTGCAAATTTCCTCCTTGAGAGGAGGTAGTTTCTCCGGTAATGAAAGACTGATTTTCTAACAATAAAGTCCCCGCTTGAAGGGAGACATTTCCCCCAATTCCTTCTGTAGCGCTACTGGTGGTAATCGTACTATTATTTAAACTAATCCTATCTTGGACTTGAATTCTTACTTGTCCCCCATCCCCTTGCCCCTCAGTTTTTGCACTGATTTGAGACCCTTCAATTAATGAAAGGACGCTGGCATTAATATTCACTTCTCCACCATCACCCACTGCGGTTGATTGCACACTACTATCAATTGAACCGTCAGAAACTACTATTTCTCCCGCTTGAATATTCACACTTCCCGCATTGCCAATACCTTGAGTAAAACTGGAAATTGCTGCGCCAGCGTCCATGAAAATGCGGGGAGTTATCAAGGTAATATTCCCCGCATTTCCTCGCCCAGTTCCTCGGATGCGACTCCAGATGAACGAACCCCGTTCATTCGGTCCTAATCGAGTTAAAGTCACTCCTTCTCTAGCCTGAATTGTAATCGGTCCCGCATCGCCTTCGCCATAGCTGGTGGAATTAATTCCGCCCCCATCTCCGAGAATCAATTCTCCCGTATTTAACTCAATTCCAGCAGCATTCCCAACCGAAGAAGGGCCTCCGACTAAATTTAAAATTCGACTTTCAATATTGTCTAAGTTTCCGGTAATCACCAGGCGATCGCGAGCATTAATTGTCACTTTGCCCGCATTACCACTCAGATAGGTGCTATTATTAATAATACTGCCGTTAAGTAAGTTAACCCGTGCAGCATCAATTTGAATATCTCCCGTATGCCCTGATCCAAAATTACTCAAATTGAGAATCCCATTATTGTTCAGGGTAAAAGATTCAGCCACGGCAAAAATGCTCCCTGCACTGCCACTGCCTCGGGTGATATTGGCAACATTGGCCCGATTGAGGTCTACGGAATTAGCCACTAACCTAATATCTCCCGCCTGTCCGGTTCCGAAAGTAGTAGAGAGAATTTCTCCCGGGGAACCGCCCCATAAACTCCCCGTATTAATTTGAATATTGCCACTATTTCCCGCCGTCCGAGTCAAGGAAATAATTCCACTACTACCGCCATAATTGGGATTAAAATTACCCAAGGTTACAGTGTCTTGCGGCAATGAAAAATTGGCCCCCGGATAGTCCAAAGAGATATGCAACCGATAGGTATCTCCCTGATCAATTTTATCCCCTTCTAGGAGTTCAACCGGGTGAGGAACGGTATCAAATTCTCCAATCCCAAGAACATAAGTTCCCGGAGATAACTGATCCAGGGAAAGATAGGAATCTTGCTCAACCGTACTACCGATCGCTCCATCGTTAATACTAGAGTCATCATTAAGAGCAATAATAGCTCCGGTAGCGCGGTTAAATAGAACAATTTCTGTATCTAAACTGCCAGGAATATCTTGATATCCATCCCCTCCATCAATATCAAAAATACCCCGTCCTGGTGCAGTAACACTAAATGAAAAATAGTCAAAACTCTCCGTAGCTGGACCTAAGCTAGTATTGCCGCTGATAATTTGCTCCGGAGTCCGTTCCACACTAACAGAAGGAATCCCTCCCGGTCCTGATGCTTCAATTTCTGGATTGAAATTTTGGGTAAATTCTAAGTTATATAAATTAAAAATGCTTACTTGTTTTGCGTCAAATGGAGAGTCTAAAAATCGGCTACTATTCCCACTTAAAGTGACACTTTCAGTGGCCGTTATGGCAATGCTTCCTCCCATGCCCGTATGAGTGGCAATAGTAATGATTTGGCCTCCAGTTTCTAGGGATAAACGATTGACATTAACTTCAATATCTCCCCCAGCTTGGTCACTCTCCGTCACCGTGGCAATAAATCCGCGATCGCTCAACCGAACATCCCCCAGCAGATTATTCCTATCATTAATCTTAATCCGTCCACTCCCTCCACTCTCCCTCCCTTGAGATTGAGACAAAATTCCACTAAATAGCCCATCAGGACTAAACCCCCCAATGTCTAAACTAGGGGTATTAATCTGAATCGTTCCCGCCGGTCCCATTCCTGCGGTTTCCGTCGTAATTCTACTTCCCGAGGTGAGGCTAATCGAATTGCCCGTGACCTGAATATTTCCCCCTGTTCCTAATGCTCCCGACTGGACCAAATTGCTAATTAAACTCCGTTCACTCAGGCGGATATCTCCCCAGGCATTGACTTGAATATCTCCTGCCCTCGACCCAATTTCACCCTCATTCAGCGGCAGTCCAGAAAGCAACTGAGAACCTCCAGTGAGAGTGATATGATTCCCCTGGACTTGGATAGTTCCATTTGTGCCGATAACATCCACTATCGCTCCGTTAGTTAGCGTAATATCCGCCCCCCTGATAGGTTGAGAAAATATGGGAATGGTATGTTCTAGGGCAATTTCTCCCAAACTGATTCCCCCTAGAGTAATCTGACCCAAGGGGGCGAGTAGTTGTCCCCCATTCACCACAATATTCCCGCCTAAAAGGGCTAAATTGCGTCCTTGAGCTACTTGTAAACGAGACCCTTCCAAGGTGATAGTGCTGCTTGTTAAACCATATTGTAACCCGATGGGAACTGCGAGGGTAAGTAGAGGGGAGTCGGTGGGATTTATAGCACTAAAAAGATAGCGATCGCTAAATTGAATTGCCTCTGCTGTAGAGAGTACCACCGAGCCGCCAATATTCAAGGTAGCATTCGGACCCAAAACAATTCCATTGGGATTGAGCAAGAACAAATTGCTGTTTCCATTCGCCCGAATTAATCCATCAATCGTTGAAAGATTACTTCCGGTAATTCGACTAATAATATTAATAATATTCGGAGCATTATTAAAATAAGCTTGCCCTCCGGTCGGAACAGAAAACTCCGTAAAACTATGAAATAGATTACCACCAGCGGGGGTTCCCCCTTCAATCACTAAACCCGACCCTTGATTAATGACTTGGGAAGGATTAGGTAAGGTGCGATCGGGTACAATTTGCCCTTGCGCGGGATAGACTAGCGTCCCGCCAGCAAGCGCCAAGAATAGGGCGGTGACTCCCGTTGTATGACACCGATGTTGGAGGACTCCTCCTGCTCGTTTTTCCTTTAACATTGTTTTGATAAACCCTATCGGTTAGCTGGAATTTCACACCCTATTTTCCGAGATTTTTCGACTGTTATGGTGATAAAAAAGGTTGAGGTGAGACCCTGTGCCGAACTCAACGACCTTCAACCTTTCTACCGATTAAACTATTATACAGCAACAGCACCCGAAACGGGTTGTTTGCGCGACCCGACTGCCACCATCCGGACGCCACTCTCAGTTGCCAATAACAAGCCCCGACGCTTCGGTTTGACTGGTTCGGGTTCGGCTAAGGCTAACTCCGTACGAGATAGAATGGTTGCTAACACTAATTTCATTTCATACTGCGCTAATGCCATACCAATACAACGACGACTACCGCCCCCAAAGGGCAGATATTCATAAGGTGAGAACTGTCGTTCTAAAAAACGCTCAGGTTTAAAGAGATGGGGTTCCGGGTATAAGTCTTGACGGCGATGAGTTAAATAAATCGAACCCATCATGTTGACTCCAGGCTCCAAGGAATGCCCCATAATCTCGACAGGCGCTTGCACTTGGCGGGTAAACGTGAGCATTGCCACCGGATAAATTCGCAGGGTTTCTTGACAGACTGCGGTTAAATAAGGGAGACGAAAAATCTCCATAGGGTCTGGATTTTCTCCAAGAGCATCGAGTTCGCTCAGGAGTTTGTCGCGGATTGAGGGAATCTGGTGAATCCAATAAAATGCCCAGGAGAGAGCGCTGGCAGTGGTTTCATGACCCGCTACTAATAAGGTGATCAGTTCATCTCGTAGCTCGATATCGGTCAGTCCCTCCCCAGATTCATCGTGAGCAGATAGCAACAAATTCAGGATATCTGTGCGATTAGGGTCGGGGTTGGCGCGGCGATCGCGAATTTCGGAATAAATTAGGTCGTCTACCCGCTTTTGTTTTTCAATCACTTTTGCTCCCGGACTCCAAGACCCCCAATTCCGGCCCAGGAAGGGGAAGAAAATCATGCTAGAGCCTAGAAGAGTCTTTCTGAGATTCAGTCGCTCTACGAGGCATTCCCGGAGTTGTTCTAAGCGCGGCCCCTCACTTAATCCAAAGACGGCTTGCAAGATCACGCGCATTGTAATTTCTTGCATCGCACTTTCCATGATAAAGGGCTGATGGGGCATCCAATTCTGGCTCACTTGCTGGGCGATCGCCCCAATCAACTGCCCGTAATTCCGCATCCGTTCTCCATGAAACATGGGCATCAGTAACTTACGCCGTTGCTGATGCTGCGATCCGCTCAGCATCAGCAACGAGTTATCTCCCACTAACGGTCTGACAATTTCATTTGCCTCGCCGGGGGCCGTGAGAGCGTCACTGGTCAGCATTGTTTCGATCGCTTGGGGATTGCTGACGGTGACGACGGTTCGACTACCCCATCGTACCGTAAATATATCTCCATATTTCTCGGCGCAAGCGTCCATATAACCGAGGGGGTCTTTAACCCATTGAAATAGCTGCAAGAAGGGGTGAGTTGTCGGTCCATTGGGTAGTTTCACGAGCAAACTCCATCAAAAATTTTTAGGGTGATTGGATCTTAGGCGATTTTGACTCTTTTGGAGTGGTTCCCAGACTCTATCCCTCGTCTCACCTCGAAACTGACTGAGCAATCAGGACCATCCAGGGCATTCTAGGGTAACCTTTGCGGCGATCGCCTCAGTTTATAGTCACCCCAAGTAGAACTGATGGACTTGAACAACCAAAAGGTTGCGAAACCTGTAAACCCGGGGGTAAATTTGTGAAATAATTGTAAAAATGCAAGGATTACCGTTTCATAGAGGTTAAAACATCGGCATGACTACAAAGATTCCATCTGCACCAGCAAAGACGCCTGCGTTTTGTGAGGGGATTCAATATTTTGGCGAACAGTGGCCGGATTTTGACCGTTACGGCAAAGAACCCGCGATCGCCCCGGGGAAAACTGCGATCGCCTCACCTCCGGATCACGCCGCTGCTTACCAGACCCTCCTCGCTGCGGACGCCCTGCGCTACCTGATCCTCCAAGTCACCGCATCTAAAGCCTCCGGACACCCAGGCGGATTTGCCAGCGTTGCTGAAGGAATCGCCGCCCTTGTGATGCTCGGTCACAAACACATTATCACCGAAGTCGGCCACCATGCCCCCGGCTTTTACAGTAATATGTTCCTCGATCGCTCCTTAGAGGAAATGGGCATTCATACCGTCCAACAAATGCGCGATCGCTTCCGGGAACACAAAGGACTCCTGGGACACCTCTCCGGACAAATTCCTGGACTCCTCAACCCCGCCGGACCCCTAGGACAAGGGCAGCATTTCGCAATGGCAGGGGCACTCCTCCATCCCGATATCCTCTTCCCCGTCACCATCGGCGATGGCGGCATCGGCGAACCCTACGTCATGAGTAGCATGGCGCATTTCCATACCGCCTATCCCGAAGTAACCAATTTCCTCCCCATCCTGGTTTGGAACGGATATTCCCAGGAACATCACAGCATGGTGTCCACCAAACCCAATCAAGAGATGATAGAATACTGGGAAGGCAACGGGTTCCAGGAAATTATCCTCGTCAATGCCAAAGACTACGACGACGCCAACCAACCCGGGGAATATGTTGATAGCACTATCTTTTCCTTCCAAAAACGGATAGAATTTGCCCAAGCAGTGATTGAAGCGACAGACAAAGCCGCTAAATCCGCCTTGGGAGGCAAACTCACTGTCCTGATTATCAAACAACTCAAAGGGGCTGGCGTCCATGCCCTAGGGGCCAAATCCCATAACCTGTATGGACATCATACCCTGGATAATGAAGAAATCATCAGCGCCCTGGAAACCCGTGCCCTGAGTCCTGAAGCGTGGGAACTGGTTCGGACCAACTTTGAACGGGCGGCTGGGGGACCTGCCGCCAGTATGGTCAAAACTGAATTTGAATTAGCCTTACCGGAGTTGGGTAAACTTCCCCTCGTGGAATATGCGACGGGTGAGAACCAAATCGCCACCACCGCAATGGGGGAACTCGTCGCCTACGTCGGCAAAAAAGACCCCCAATTTGTGATCACCAACGCCGATGGGAATGCTGCCTCGGGTATCAACAATATCAACGTTGCCCTCAAAATTATTCACCCCACCGCTGACGACACCTATTTTCAAGGACCCAAGGGACAAGTTTATGAACCCTTAAGCGAAGATGCCTGCGCCGGATTAGCCGCAGCTTTAGCCTTATTTGGGGCGCGGACCCTGTGGTGTTCCTACGAATCCTTTGCCATTAACGGAGTCCCCGTCTGGCAAACCGTCACCCAAGCAATGGCTGAATTACGCCGTCCCACTCCCAGCACTGTCACATTATATACCGCAGGAGCCTTAGAACAAGGACGCAACGGATGGACTCACCAACGTCCAGAAATTGAAAACTACTTTGCCGCCATGATGCGCAACGGCAACGTTTTTCCCTTGTTCCCCCCGGATTCCAACAGCATCCAAGTCTGTTATGATTGGGCACTCAATACCCAGAATAAAGGGATTGTGATTACAGCAAGTAAAACCCCCTTACCGATTCGCACAACCTTTGAGCAAACCCAACAAGCCTTACAAGATGGGGCAGTCGTTCTTCAAGAAATTCCCGGCAATAAAACCGTTGTCTTTGCAGTCATTGGGGATATGACCTTGATTCCCGTGTATAAGGCCGCAGAGCAATTACAAGCCCAAGGGATTGGCTCAAAAATTGTATCCGTTGTGAGTCCGCGCCGGTTGTATCGTCCCCATGATGTGGCATGGGATACCTGTTCCCAAGCCGATGGAGCATTCTTAGATGATGCTGGGTTTGAGAAGTTCTTTGGTGGGGATGCCTTAATCGGGGTAACCGGGGGTGCATCGGGAATGCTAGAACCGATTATGTTACGCAGTACCGCCAAGCGGGATGTCTTTGCCTGGAAGCGAGGTGAGACGACAGCCAGTGCAACGCAAATCATGGAGTTCAACGGCTTAACTCCGGAAGCGTTAGCCCAGCGCGGGACTGAGTTAGTGGGTTAAATTTGACCCGTACTTTTACAACCCCGGCCCCGCAGGCTGTTCTCGTAGCGTTCCGTAAGGAAAGCCTGGGGCTATAGGAACAAAGCCCGCCTACGCGGGCTGGGGAGTAGGTAGGAGGCCCTGTAGAGTAAAGGCCCCGCAGGCTGATTTTTCATCATAGTCATGATAAAGTAGAGAGGTAGCCCCTCAAAAACATTGAAACGCCTAGCAAGAGATTGGAAAAAGTTATCACCAGAAAGTCTGAAGAGCCAGCCAGGTGAAGTAAGGGAAGCGCCAAGAATTTAGTCAGTAACAAATGAGCGGGTTACAATATAATACTAACTAGAATAGTTCTATTCTGCATTCAGGTATCCAGATCCATGCCCAAAAAATCAACGATTCAAGCTGCGAAAGCGTCTTTTTTGCCAGCGATGCGAGAACTCGTTCGGACCTATCAGGCGTTTTCCTCTTACTCTGAGGCGCACATTCGACAATTTGATTTAACCCCTGCTCAGTTTGATGTGATTGCTACCCTGGGCAATACCAACGGACTCAGCATGGGTGAAATTGGGGAGAAAACGTTGATTACCAAAGGCACTTTAACGGGTGTCATCGATCGCCTCATCAAAAAACAACTCGTAATCCGTGAAGTGCCAGAGGACAATCGGCGTAACGTCATTGTGCAATTAACACATCAGGGACAGGAGATCTTTGAGCAGTCTTTCCCGAGCCACATTGCTCATCTTAAAGAACGCTTCGATCTCCTTCAACCCACAGACTTAGAGGTTCTCACCGCCCTCCTAGTGCAACTTAGGCAAGCCTTTCAAAAATAACTTTGCCCCTTTTGCTTGACAGCTCCAATTTAGCCAGCTACTATAGTTCTAGTTAGAAATGTTTTACCTCGAACCAAGGAGAAGATCACCATGACCCCCTCGAATTCCCAGAACCCAGTTTCAGTGCGCCTAGAGGCCGGAACCCATTGGCTTTGTAGTTGTGGGTTGTCTAAGAACTTGCCCTACTGCGATGGTGGGCATAAGGGTACATCCTTTCAACCCTTGGCCTTAGAACTGAATGCCCCTAAAGATGTCGAGATTACGCTCTAAATGGATTGTCGTCTGGTCAATATTTCTAATTAGAACTATTCTATTCAGGAGGAAATGATGAAAATTACGATTCGTGATACGGTCCCAGTCGTTACTCAATCGCGATCGCCACGTTTGGCGAAACCCGCCCTGGAAATAGAAACAGCATTGTATGGCATTACGCTCTTGCGGGTAAGTTTGGGGCTATTGTTCCTCGCTCATGGATTATTGAAGGTGGTAGTCTTTACGCTGCCAGGAACGGTAGAATTTTTTACCACGATGGGACTTCCAGGCTTTATGGCTGCACCTGTCGCTTTGGCTGAGATTGTCGGGGGACTATTTTTAATAGCTGGCATTTACAGTCGCTGGATTGCTTTAGGGTTATTCCCGATTCTGCTCGTAGCAACGTTCAAAGTGCATGGTAGTAATGGGTGGTTGTTTACCAATCAGGGGGGTGGCTGGGAATTTCCGGCATTTTTTGCGATCGCTTGTTTAGTGCAATTTTTGCTAGGAGATGGAGCTTGGGCAATGGGTGCAATTTTGCCCCGCAAACGGACCTAGAGAATCCTGAAGGTAAGCCCAATAAAAACGAAAGGTCAAAACGCCAACATTCTCGATAGTTTTCCTACATAATCATTATTATCATGGACAGCTTGCCAACGCTCTTTATTTCCCACGGGGCACCGGATTTACCCCTTCAAGATGGCGCTGTAACCGCATTTCTGAAATCGCTCCATCAACATTTTCCAAAACCCAAAGCAATCTTGGTCATCTCGGCTCATTGGTATTCGGCGATGCCTAGGGTGAGTGCGGCAGTCACCCCTCGGACCATTCATGATTTTTCAGGATTCCCAGCAGCACTATACAAACTCAACTATCCAGCTCCCGGTTCACCGGAACTGGCCGATCGCGTTGTCACGTTGCTCAAGCAAGCCGGTATTGCCTGCCAAACCGACTCAGCGCGCGGGTTTGACCACGGTACCTGGACCCCACTGATGGTAGCCTACCCAGCAGCGGATATTCCGGTAGTGCAACTATCGATTCAGTATCATCGGGATGTCGCCTACCATTGGCAACTCGGACAAGCATTAGAACCCTTACGGCAGGAAGGTGTGCTGATCATTGGGAGTGGGAGTGCTACCCATAATCTTCAGGCTTTTAATGCCCAGTATGATGCTGCACCACCCGCCTGGGTTCAGCAGTTTGATGTATGGCTAAAAGAAGCGATCGCCCAACAGGACTGGCAACGCTTGATCCAGTATCGTCAACTCGCACCCTACGCCCACGAGAATCACCCCACAGAAGAACATCTTTTGCCCCTATTTGTCGCATTGGGGGCCGCAGGAGGGGAAGCCAAAGGAATCCAACTCCACCAGAGTTACACCTATGGCGCTTTCAGCATGGCCGCCTATGCATTCACATAACTAAATTTTCGATGTTGGTAAATTTTTAAGCAGAGGAACCATGTCATTAGGTCAATTAGTTAACGGAAAATGGACCACCGATTGGACGGAACGAGATGAAAATGGGAACTTTCAGCGTATGTCTACCCACTTTCATGATTGGGTAACGGTTGATGGATCGAGCGATTTTCCCGCCGTCGCTGGACGTTATCACCTTTACATTTCATTAGGTTGTCCTTGGGCACACCGGACCGCATTGTTATGGAAACTGAAAGGACTAGAAAATATCATCGGGCTATCAATTGTCGATCCCGTAATTAGTGACCAAGGCTGGCAGTTTTCTGATTATCCAGGATGCATTCGTGACACGGTGAATCAGGCTGAATACCTGTGGCAGGTGTATGTGAAGTCTGCACCCAACTATACAGGAAGAGTGACTGTCCCTGTATTGTGGGATAAGCAGACGAATCAGATTGTCAATAATGAATCTCGCCAAATTATTCAGATGTTTAATTCTGCATTTGACAACTTGGGTGCAAATTCTGTTGACTTTTATCCATTGGAGCTTAAGGAAACAATCGATCGCGTCATAGACCAAATCTATCAACCGATTAACAACGGTGTCTATCGCTCGGGCTTTGCTGCTTCCCAATCAGCCTACGAAGAAGCTGTAATGCAGTTGTTTCAAGCCTTAGAAACCTGGGACCAATTGCTATCTAAGCAGCGGTATCTTTGCGGGGATGAACTTACCCTAGCCGATTGGTGTTTATTTACCACCCTCTTTCGATTTGATTCGGCCTATTATGGACTGTTCAAGTGCAATCTCCGGCGGCTGGTTGATTTTCCTCACCTGTGGGATTATTGTCGAGCCTTGTACCAATATCCCAGGGTGTCATCGGTTTGTAATATTGACCACGTAAAACGCCTCTATTATGCGGGATTACCCGAACTCAATCCGACCCGCATAGTGCCCCTCGGGCCCGAGGCTGATTTTAGGCAGCCCTGTAGCCGTTGGCGGGTTGAAACATCCACGCACATCATGAATATAAAGGGATGAGTTAGAGTAAGGCGGATAGTCACCTGTCCGCCTTACTCTAACTCATTGCTTTAGGTTTCTATGAGCGGTCTAATGCCTGGGGTAGCCTAATTTTTATATTTTCTCAATATCACGATTCCTTTCTGTTCCATCCATTAATAAAGTTTTTCCTAGCCGATCTGGCTCTTAAGACGTTCTGGTGATAGTTTTTTTGAATCAATTTTGTACTTATTCGCGAAAATTGAGTTTATTCCCATCAGAAATGCCACTCGTGAATCAGAAACTAAAGGGGCGTCTTTTGAGCCGGATGAATCCTATTATATTGGCGATCGCAAACCTCATCACGATTTAGCGATTGAAGTGGTCATCACCAGGGGCAATCTCAAACAACTGGAAAAATACCAGCGATTTGAAATTACAGAAGTCTGGTTCTGGCAAAATAACCAACTTGCTCTCTACCGCTTTCGGGGGGAAGACTATGAGCAAATTTCCAGGAGTGAATTGTTTCCGCATTGGGATATTGAAATGCCTTCCCGTCTCCAAGCTAGAACTGAATTTCTTCAAGGAAGTCATCCCCAGTAGATACTTGACTACTTGTGCTGATTAAAAAATCCCTAGATTTAATATCTGACTCGGACGGGATAGGTTTCATGAGATGCTGTTGGGATTATAAGGGATGGGGGTCTACCGACTGATGCTAGGGTGCGTTAACCTGGCAGGTAAGGTACTGATTTTGTCTGTGGGGCAGATTTAGGCGTGATCTAACCTGCTGCTATCCTTACCTTTGTTCTGAGGAGATCTACAAAGAATGACGGTTTCAACAGTTGCTGCAAAAGGGCGAGAACAACAACAGAAGCAGATTGCCCGGTTTATTAAAGTTAGTCTGATGGGGTCAGCGGTGGTGCATCTGGCGGCCCTAGCATGGGTGATGCCTTTGATGAATTTAGAATCGGAGGGAACCGAGGATCCGATTGAATTTATTGTGTTGGAAGAGTCTACACCAACACCGGAAGAGTTGATGCCGGAATCGGAGGCAGTCGCATCTGCCACCCCCGAGGCGATCGCCCAACCGGAGGCAACAGAATCTCCCACCCCGGAACCGATTCAGGAACTGATGCCGGAACCGGAAGCAATAGAATCGGCTACCCCGGAACCGGAAGCAATAGAATCGGCTACCCCAGAACCGATTCAAGAACTGATGCCAGAACCGGAGGTCCTCGAATCAGCGACTCCGGAGCCCACTCTGGAACCTGAACCTTTGGATGGAGGACAGGAAACCCCAGTCACAGAAGTACCAGAACCGATAGAAACGCCGACATCAGATTTGCAGGCAGAACCGTTATCAGGACAGAGGCCCCCGGAAGCGATTCCCGACCCAGCCCCCATGCCGCCCCAGGAGATGTCTCCCTTTACGAATTCTTCCCCTTTGGACCCTGGGCATAATTCCAGAATTACTAATTCTAATAATATCCAACCGGGTTCAACGGTGACGGAATCGGGTACTCCCGAACGACTGCCGCAGGTCCCAGATGTGAAGATTGTCACGGAAACCCAGGGACTGCCCTCGCCGGTTAGATATGAGTCGCCGTTCAATCCCGGGGTGATTGTCTCGGGGGAATCTGAAGACCCCTGGGAGTCGAATCTCGATCGCCTTTCGGAACCCTGGAACGAGACGGGGGGGACTCCCGAGGAAAATGAGGGTCAATTCCCCGAGGGTGAGGCGGATTCCACCCCAGGCGAGACGAGAGATTTAGAAAATGAATCTGAACTCGATGGGACGATTCCCTGTCGTCGTTGCGATCCGCCCCCCTATCCCCAAATTGCCTTCGATAATGCCTGGGAAGGAACGGTCATTCTGATCGCGGATATTGCCCCAGATGGGACGGTGATTTCAGTAGACATTCAGCAACCCAGTAGTTATCCGATCCTCGATAATGCAGCTAAAGAGCAAGTTAAAACCTGGATATTCGACCCTTCAGAAGAGGGTCAACAGGGGCTGGTGATTCCAGTCATGTTTGCACTTTAAAGCGGTTATATTGCTGAAAATAGAGGAACAGGAATGATGGAGAGTGGAAATTGGCAGGAGTGGGTAACGGTTTGGGGTTATTTAGGCTTTACTTTGTTTATTATGGGCTGCATTTGGGTGGCGGGGAAACGATAGGCGATCGCATCTTAACGATCGCTGATGGGTGCGTTTGAAGAAATCGCAAAAGTCTCCACCCAGACTGGGGAAGACAATGCCAAAATTGAAGTTAGAGACTGGCTTACTCATTCGACCCTATTCTGCTATGAAACACAATCAAGAAGCCCTGGACGGCAGCGAAGGGCGATCGCATCAACTTCTGGCAGCCCTTCCCGTGGGGGTGGCCCTGATTAACCCCGAGGGCAACCTCGCTTATACCAATCCTTATTTCCAACAGTTGCTAGGGGCAGAGGATTTGGGCGGGGAGGACCACCCAGGACCGAGGAGGGCCTCCTGGGGAGGTCCTCACCCTTGGCGGCGATCGCTTTTAGGAGAACCCCTGACCATTGAGACGCTCGACCGGACTCACAAGGGTGAGAAAATGACCCTAGAACTGCGATCGGTGCCGGTTTGGGATGACCAGGGCGCAATTACGGGCGCACTGATGACGGTGGTTGAAAGAGGCGATCGCCTCGACGCCGGGGAGGAGGGTCTTAACCCGAACTTCTTTGAGGAGATAAAGACTACAACCCCGGATCAACTCAGTTGTAATAAGTTTTGTACTACGGTTCTGGAACATCCCGATACACTGATTTACTGTGCTAAGGTGTCTAGGGATTGCCCTTGGCAGTATCAATACTGTTCTCCGAGTGTAGAGGCAGTTTTCGGTTATACATCAATAGAGTTGTTAACCCAAGCGAGTTTATGGGAGTCGCGCATCAACCCCCAAGACCGTATTACAGTGGTTCAACCGGCGATCGCCCAACTTACGGGGGGAGTTCAACTCACCTTAGAGTATCGATTTCAGCATAAAAATGGAAATTGGCGCTGGATTTCCCAGACCTTTAAAGTGCAACCCGAGGCGACGATTGATGCCTGGGGGGTGACGGGAATTGCCTTAGATATTACCGAACGCAAACAGGCGGAGGAAGCCCTTCAGGACAGTAAACAGCGCTATGCGGCACTAGCTGAGGCTTCGCCCGTCGGCATTTTTCGCACCGATCTACAGGGCAATTGCCTCTATGGAAACGAGCGCAGTTTTGAAATGATTGGGTTATCGGAACAAGAGTCAATGGGACTCGGGTGGATGAAAACCTTACATCCCCAAGACTCGGATCTCGTGATAACGAGTTGGTTAAAATTTGTCCAGGAGGGGATTCCGTTTAATTGTGAGTATCGCTTTCTGCGACCCGATGGTACTCTCATTTGGGTCGTCGGACAAGCGGGAGTGGAAAAAGATGCAGAAGGCAGATCCGTAGGGTATGTCGGCACGATTACAGATATCACAGAACGTAAACAAGTCCAAGCAGCGCTAGAAGTATCAGAGGAACGACTCAAAGCCTTGTTAGAGAACGTATCGGTGCTGATTTCGAGTATCCGAGTGGCTCAGGATCGCACTTGGGAGTATGAGTATATCTCCCCCGGGGCGGCGGCTTTGGTTGGATTCACGGCGTCAGAACTGTTAGCGGAACCGGACCTCTGGCGATCGCGGTTACCCCTGGAGGATTTAGATACCCTCCTGGTTAATTTAGAACGGGTCTTTGTGGAAAAGGCGATCGAAGTTGAATATCGATTTTGGCATAAAAACGGCGAGTTGCGATGGTTATTACAAACCCTGATTTCCCGCTGGGATGAAACCGCAAATTGCTGGATAATTACCGGCGTTACCCGAGATATTACGGAACGAAAACAAGCAGAACAATTGTTGGCTGATTACAATCGCACCTTGGAAATGCAAGTGAGCGATCGCACGGCGGAACTGGCCCAAATCAATCACCGATTAGAACAAGAAATTTGCGATCGCCAGGAGATTGAAGCCTCCCTGCGCAAAAGTGAACAGACGTTATCTGCCATTCTGGAAAATGTGGGGGCCTCGATTTATATTAAAAATTTAACCAGTCACTATATTTATATTAATCGGTTAGGGGCGGAATTACTAGGCGGAGTCAAGGAAGAAATTCTTGGATTTGATGATTTCAAATTTTTCTCCTCAGAAATGGCTCAGTTCGGGCAAGAAAAAGACCGAGAAGTGATAGAAACTGGAACGATTATCCAGTATTATCATATCGGAGTGATGAAGCAGACCCAAGAATTGCACCACTATTTAACTCGCAAAGTTCCCCTGAAAAATCCCGATGGAAGTATCTATGCCATTTGTGGAATTTCTACGGATATTACAGAACTCAAACAAACAGAAACCGCCCTGCGTTTAAGCGAAGAACGGATACAAGCGCTTTTAAATGCCATGCCTGATATGATGTTCCGGCAACGCATTGATGGAACCTATCTGGATGTCCAGTCTCAAGATTACATTTTCAATCTCCCGCCCAAAGAGTTAATTGGTAGAAATTTGCGAGAGTTTCCCATCCCGGAATCCATCAAAACAAATTTATTTGAACGGTTCCAACGGGCGGTGCAAACGGGAACGTTGCAAACTTATGAACATCAACTGGAACAAGAAGATGGGGTATATCACTACGAAGCTCGCATTGTCAAAAGTGGAGTGGACGAAGTAGTGTGGATTGTCCGGAATGTCACCGAACGCAAGCGTGCAGAAGCGGCTTTACATGAAAGCGAAGAACGGTATCGATCGGTCATTGCCGCAATGGCAGAGGGAGTTGTCTTACAGGAAGCCAGCGGGGAAATTCGTACTTGTAATGCAAGTGCTGAACGAATTCTCGGGTTATCTCAAGAACAAATGATGGGAAGAACATCCCTAGACCTTGACTGGCGCGCAATTCGTGAAGATGGTTCTCCGTTCCCTGGATCTGAACATCCCGCAATGGTGACCCTAGCTACTGGGGAACCTTGTGCGAATGTGGTGATGGGGGTACATAAATCCGATGGTAGCGTAACTTGGATTTCTATCAACTCCCAACCGTTATTTAACCGGGGAGAAGACCGTCCAACGGCAGTAGTGGCTTCGTTTTCTGACATTACCGATCGCTTTGAGGTGCAACAAGCCCTGCGCCATAGTGAGGCCCGCTATCGGGCTATTTTAGAGGACCAGACGGAGTTGATTGTGCGATTTATGCCCGATGGCATGGTTACTTTCGTGAATGAAGCCTTTTGCCGATTTTTTGGGGTGACCCGAGACGAGGCGATCGCCCATCACTATGAACCGGCGATTAAAGCAGAGGACCGGGAATCTGTAGCCCAGTTTTTGGATCAAATCTCACCTCAAAATCCTGTAGTCACTTTTGAAAATCGGGCGATCGCCCGAGGGGAACTCCGCTGGACTCAGTGGGTGACTCGCGGCATCTTTGATGAATTGGGTCGGATTTTGGAATACCAAGCAGTGGGACGGGATATCAGCGATCGGAAACAAATCGAAGAGGCATTGAGCACGAGTCAGCATTTTCTCCAAAAAGTTGCCGATGCCATTCCGCATATTTTATATTTACGCGACCTTTCTACCAACACCAGCATTTATCTCAATCAGCAATCCCTTTATATTTTAGGCTACTCTCCCACTGAACTGGGAGATCCCCATCCTGAAAGGTCTCTCGAACGCTATCATCCCGAGGATCAATCCCTATTTCTCCAGGGAACTGCTCGCTTCCTCTCACTTGAAGATAGTGATGTCCTCTCTACAGAATACCGATTCCGGCACAAAAATGGCGATTGGCGTTGGTTAAATGCCCGTGAAGTGGTCTTTTCCCGAAATTCCCAAGGAATTCCCACCCAGATCCTAGGTTCTATTGAAGATATTACCCTGCGTAAACTTGCCGAAACGCAACTCGAACGGGCCAAAGATGCGGCAGAAGCAGCCAACCGGGCTAAAAGTGCTTTTCTCGCCAACATGAGTCATGAATTAAGAACTCCCCTCACCGCTATTTTAGGCTTTTCCCAACTGATCAGTGTGGGCGCCAATCTCACCCCACAACAGCAAGAACACCTCACCATTATTCGCAAAAGTGGGGAACATCTCCTGGATCTGATTGAACGGGTCCTTGACCTCTCCAAAATTGAGGCAGGGACGATGACTCTCAGTGAAAATGATTTTGATTTATACAAATTATTAATTGATGTACAGAATATGTTTTCTTTAAAAGCAAAAGAAAAAGGATTAGCTCTCCGGATGAATTCGGAGGTGAATGTTCCCCAATATATTAGAACCGATGAAGTTAAATTGCGTCAAATCTTGATTAACTTGCTGGGAAATGCCATTAAATTTACCCCTGAAGGTGAGGTGTCTTTACGAGTGACCCGAGTGGGGACAGAGACAGACAAGTCTTCGGTATCTGGTGAACCTCAATTAACGATTTGTTTTGAAGTTTCTGATACAGGAATTGGCATTGATCCTTGGTACTTTGAGCATCTGTTCAAACCCTTTGTTCAAACTGAAGCAGGAATGTATTGCCAAGAAGGAACGGGGTTGGGTTTAAATATTAGCGCTCAGTTTATTCGAGTCATGGGAGGGTACATCTCCGTTCAAAGTGGAGGAAAATCTTATACAGAAGGGGAACTCTGTTGTCAGCTTATGCCAGACTTTCCGTCACCCGTTGGGCCTATTACAACTTTTAAATTTGAAATTCCTGTCCAAGTGGTATCCGGGAGTGCCCTTTTAACCCTTAATCCCTCATCCCGGGGTCGCTCTATTCCATCCCAACAACCCGGATACCGAATGATTGTGGTTGACGATCACGATTACAATAGCCAACTCTTGATGGAAATTCTCCAACCTTTTGGGTTTGAATTAAAACGAGCCTTGAACGGGGAAGAAGTCCTAGAAATGTGGCCTCAATTTTTACCCCATTTAATTTGGATGGATATGCGAATGCCTAAGATAGATGGGTATGAAGCAACCCGCCGAATTAAAGCTTATTGTCACAATCATCCTGAAATTCCAGTTCCGGCGATCGTTGCCATTACGGCGAGTGGGTGGCATTTTGATAAATCAGAAATTTTAGCCGCAGGTTGTGATGGGTTAATTCGTAAACCCTTTCGAGAGGTGGATATTTTTGAGGCGATCGCCACTCATCTAGGACTCCCTTTAATTGACTCGAATAGAACCCCTGAGTCTTCAGTTCTTGATCAAGAACTCATCCCCTTGAACCCATCGGACCTCGCACATATTCCTCGTCAACTCCTTGAAAATTTACGGAATGGTTTGATTCAAGGGGATTTAGAACTGATTGCTTCAGCAATTACACAAGTGGGTTTACAAGACCCCACTTTAGCTGAGGCCCTCCAAGCTTTAGCCAATCAGTATCAATTTGAAAAATTACTAGCACTAATTTAAACTTGACTTGACTTCAAGAAAGTATTAAACCCTTTAAATATCCCCTTTTAA
>CBFGOM010000106.1:0-22684 GCA_965650385.1 uncultured Oscillatoriaceae bacterium | reverse complement strand
AAAACAGTACATTACTGATAAAAAAGAGGTAAATATTTCCATAATTTTCCCCTACCCTTGGGTTTCAATTATAGCGAGCTTTGAACGCCGCAGATCCGCACAATTCCCCTAAATCCCGCTTGAAAAGGGGGATTTATACCGGAGAACTGGATCTCAATCCCTTCATAAACACGATATTTTTTCAAGCTATTCTCAATAAGCTGGCGTCCACCGTTCTTCCCTTAATAATTTTGCTACAATCTAGCCAACTCATTACCTACTTATGACAACCGGCACTCAGTTAAAATTGTAGGAATCTTCGGTGCGGAGAATGGAAAATCTCAATTCAATGCTGGAACCTATCCAACAAACTTACAAGCTACCGGCTTTAGCAGCAGCCATCGTCACCAGCGAAGGGATGCGCGCAATCGGCGCAGTAGGCGATCGCAAATATGGCAGCGGCATTCCCGTCACCAGTAGCGATCGCTTCCACCTGGGTTCCTGTGTCAAAGCCATGAGTGCCACGTTGATGGGGATATTGGTCGAAGCGGGCCAATTGGAATGGCAAACGACCTTAGCAGAAGCCTTTCCTCACCTACAAATGTTGCCGGTTTATCACAACATCACCCTTGAACAACTGTTGTCCCATCAAGGCGGATTTCCCGAACCACATCAATCCTGGCTCCCCGGAAAAACGGTCCGGGGAATGTATGACTTCCCGGGTTCAATTCAGCAGCAGCGGTACGCCTATTTGGAACTTGCCCTGCAACAACCCCCCCTCTTCCCAATCGGTGAGTTCCACTATTCCAATATGGGCTATGTGGTGGTCGCAGCAATGGCAGAACAAGCCCTCGGTACGTCCTGGGAGGATTTGATGGTGCAAAAGCTCTTTCAACCGTTGGGAATGACGAGTGCAGGTTTTGAGGCGATCGCCACGCCGGATCAAATAGCAGAACCTTGTCCGCACCTGAGAGATACAATGACACTCGAATGCATCCCCCTAGAACCCCAAAACGATAATCCCCCGTTGATTGCTCCCGCTAGTCGGGTTCGGTGTTCCCTGGAAGACTGGGGCAAATTTATTTCACTGCACTTGCAAGGGGAATTGGGCAGCGCTACACTCCTAAAATCAGCAACTTTGCGAAAACTGCACACAGCATCTTCAGTTGCACAGGAGGAGATACCCATAGGTTACCACGCATTCGGATGGACAGTGACGGAACCCGACTGGGGGAATGGGTCTGTCCTTTGCCACCACGGCAGCAACACCCTGAACTATGCTCTAGTCTGGATGGCACCCAAGCGCAATTTAGCCCTGATGGCTGTAACCAATATTGATGGTGAACTCGCTTATATAGGCACTCATTTAACCATGAACCGGATGCTTGCCTCTCTCTAAACTACGCTGCATTTTATTTAAACTTAGTAACAGCCGAGGCGATCGCCTAGCGCATAGTTCCGTTTACCGCATAAACATGGACCTACCGATTGAAGTAACCCCAGAACCCGTAGACCCCAAAACGCAGATTAATCCAACCTATTCGCAGCAGACGGGTTTGTTTATTCCATCCAGCATTGAGGAGGCAGTAGCCGAATTAGACAAGATGTTGCACCCAGAGTTTATAGAAGAAGTCCGCACCATGACCCAAGACGAGTTTCTGGATTCACAACATTTAAACTTGGCAATGTGGATTCGCAATAACTGGGAATTGTGGCGGGTGAATCCACTCACTGAATCTTTGCGAGGTTTGGGCATCACGGACCCCGATGAGATGTCAGCCTTTCTATTGGGCAAATTCTGGCAGCATCTGCAACAGCCCTCAACTTGAGTCTTTTGAGGTGCGGTAGTGCCGCCAAATGAAAGAACGTCGAGACCCTACTTTGTAGAAGACTCGACGTTCTTTTTATGCTGTTGATTTTCTAAAACCGAAACTCGGCTTTAGCGTTTTCAAGTCGGAGCGGCGGGATTCGAACCCACGACCCCTACCACCCCAAGGTAGTGCGCTACCAAGCTGCGCTACGCCCCGACGACGCTTTACTATCTTAGCATTAACTTTTTATGGACGCAAGAGGGAAATTAAAAAATTTTTAACATCCTTGCCGCCTCGACCAGTCCGGGGACTGCGGAGGCAGGCCAACTGAACTCACAGCGTCGTCCTGTACTGAGGATAACATGAAGAAGATAGGCATCGGGATAGCCTTCTACCTCCATCCACAGGACGTCACTTTCTGCTTCACAGGCGATCCGTTCCGAATCCATCAACTCCGATGCCATTTGAGTCATGGTCGTTGCTAATTGCGCCAATAATCGGCAAAAGTCATGGAGTTCGTACTGGGTGAGTTCGATCGCCCAGTCATCTCCCCCCACTAAACCCTGATAAACTTCTCCTTGAGGGTCCCAACCGATGCGCCATCCGGCACCACTTTTAATCCGTCGTTCTGCGTTAGGAACGGTGTGAGCAGACATCAACCCCCGACTCCTCTATAATCTCAATAAATCTGCATCCCCTGCCTCTGGCAAGGGTGGAGGTCCTGCCGGAGTTCTGGGGGGGGAGGACGTTTCCCCTGAAGTTGGCCCGGGGGTTGGCCTTTGGATATTGTGGTAGTTGGGATTAAATAAAGTCACGAGAACTTCGATTAACTCGTCTCGTTGTTGGCGGTTGAGTTGGGAGAGGATTTCGCGATCGCTTGCCAGGGGATTTTCCTGCAAGACCCCATTTCCAGGATAAGCACTCTCGTCTAGGGGGTCCAGCGCGCCCAGATAGTCAGCTAGGGTCAGCTTCCAATCCAGACGAAACATGGGTAGACGATTTTTGACATAGAGGTGATAGGCAATCAAGCGACTCGCCAGGGTGTTATTAGGGTCCACTTCTCCTGTCTCAGTGCTGATATAGTTATTTTCTAAGGGGAAATTAGGCAGGCGTTCATAGACTTGCCGCCACAGTTGCCGGGGGTCTACCCGTTGTCGGCGTTGAGGTGGGGACGCCTCTTGGGCGACGGCCCTGGGCAAAATTGTCGGGGCATCTATCCCAGGAGGTATTCCTAAAGATAGACCCAGGATTAACCCAACCCCGACCCCGGCGATCGCTTGCCTTTTACGTTGCAGTTGCATCATCGTTTGTCTTCCTGCCACCGAACCCAATTTCCCCTAAAAACCGTTAATTAATCGCCGATGATTTCCGGTTGTGCCAGTTCATCCGACATTTCGACGATCGCCCGAATCACGGGTTTCATTGTCGGTTCTTCCATGCTGTCAAAATCTTCATAGCGACGACGCTTGGCCCGATTAGCAACTTGCACGGTAATCCGATAGCGATTTGAAGCTGCATTCACTAGGTCCTCAGCGCGGCGCATCAAATGCTCTGTATCAATCGTCGTCGCCCGTTTGTGGGGGGCAAACAATGCTCTCCTGGAAAAACTTTCGATTTTGTCTGTACTGAAGCTAGAACGCTTACTTTTTTCTGGATTGCCCGATCCACTATTCATGATTCTGTACCTTTAGGTAATTATGTTAATTTTAGCCAATGATGTAGATTGGTATCGATGTGTAAAGATTTTATAAGTACGAGGTCCCATCGTCTATGCAAGTTTTAGCAGCATCTTCTAACCGTTCCTATCGTGCAACCGTGCATCCTCTAAAAATAGTAGCCCTTGGAGACAGTCTCGTTTATGGATTTGGCGATCCCGTCGGGGGGGGTTGGGTCGAACGACTGAGACGGGAGTGGATGATGCCCTCAAGCGCGGGTCATGTACTGTACAATCTTGGGGTCCGAGGCGATCGCGTTTGCCAAGTCCTTGAACGACTCGAAAACGAGTTTCGCTATCGGGGAGAACTCAAAAATCGCCTACCCGATGCCATCTTTCTCTCCGTGGGAGTGAATGATTCCGCCCGCCTAGGACGTCCCAACGGACGCAATTTCACTGACTTTAACACCTTTACTACAGAGATTGCTCAACTTCTGGATTGCGCCCAGGCCCTCTGTCCCGTCTTTTTTGTCGGCATGGTCCCAGTGAATGAGACTCAGATGCCCTTTTCGGATTGCCTTTATTTTAACCATGCGGACCAATATCGCTACAAGGAAGTAACTAGACAAGGGTGCGAACAGAGACAAATTCCCTACTTAGACGTATTTGAGTTATGGCGCGATCGCGGTGAAGCCTGGAGGCAAGCTCATTTATGTGATGATGGTCTCCATCCCAATGTAACAGGTTATCAATCCTTATTGCAAGATATTTTAAACTGGGATGTTTTCAATGCTTTTACTTCCGTTGAGGAAAGTTGGAGACACACCGCCTAATTAAGGATTCAGGATAATCAGGAGAGTTTTCAAGTCTTTGCCGTTCCGAAAACCTCTTCTATTCCAGTTTGTTTTAAGTAAAATTGTCTGTAAATTGAGTTAGGTATTGCCGCCGGATATCCGGTTCTTGTTCATCGAGAGAGTGTATTAGCAACAGGCGGGGTTTAGACTCTCGCCTTTGTTTTGTTGGGTTGACTCTGAACTCACGCTATGACAGCCAGTCGGGATATTCAACATCGGAGAACGATAGCAAGTCGTTACTAGAAACTTAAAACTAAGGTCAGACCGATCGCTTCTTTGGCCGTGAGAAGAATCCAGAAGACAGCTAAGAGTAGGGCGAGGGTCACGATCAGGAGTCGTTTTAACATAAGAATTCGACTTTTTTAGTTTCCTAAAGATAACTTTATTTTACCCAATATAAATCCTTCAAATTAAGGGCATCTTCTCCAATTATCAGGGTAATTTCTGAATCTAAATCCCCTAGAGAACTAAATTGAATCTGGGCAGTTGGCAAGAGATTTTTTAAAGTGGTTGCCGCCGGGATATCTCCAGCTTGAATGATAATTTGAGTCTGTCGTTGAGGGTTAGGCCAGTCAGAAATTGCATAGACATTTCGATATCCTCTGGATTTTAATTCTGCAACAACTTGACCGAGAATTAAGGGATTACCAGAAGCATTTTGTACCGCAACTTTTAAGGTTTGGGGTGATTCAGGGGGGATAGCCCGATCGCCTTGGGTTCCGGGGTTGAGTTCCTGGTCAAAATAATGGGACATCACCCGATCGCGTCCGGTGGTATCCATATTCCAATAGGGAGTCGGGACCGATCGCAGGGTAGTAAATTCTCCGGGAAGTAAGACCATTTTCAACCCCTGGGGCGATCGCTGTTGAAAAACAGTCACTAACCCAAATAGTTCTTCCAGGGTGAGATTCGTATCAATATATTCATGCATGAGTTGCACGATTCGCGGCAGTTCGGGCGAAAGGGTGGGACTGGCAAGGCGATCGCCTACAGATTGCAGAATCATTTGCTGTTTGTGGATGCCATTGCGATCGGTTTCCTTGTTCTGGAAACGAGCAAAACCAAGGGTTTCTTCCCCTTTGAGCGTTTGCCAACCTGGTTGTAAGTTGACAGCGATCGCCTGGGCGGAATCCTGATAAGAGAGGGGCTCCGGTACAAATAATTCTACCCCACCTAGTAAGTCGATAAAACTGCGAAAAGTTGCAGCATCAGCGCGAATATAACGGTCAATGGGGATAGCATTGAGGGTTTGACTCAGAACTCGGGACGTGAGGGTAACCCCACCCATGCTGTGAGCACTGGCGATGAGGTTGCGTCCGCGATCGGGAATTTGCACCCGAGTTTGAGGAGGAATCAATAACACACTCACGGCATTTTCAACCGGATCAAACTGCATTAACCATAGGCTTTCAACTGGATTCGATACATTAGATTGACTGCTGGTTGTGGGAGTGACGCCCCCTTCAATTCCCAGAACCAAAAGGTTAAGTGTTCGAGATAATCGTCCGGAAGACAAAGAAGTATCAGTTTGTACCCACGGCAATCTCCCTTCCGAGACGGTATCCGTAACTTTGGCATCAAACACAGCAACGATCGCCCCGAGGGTGAGAGAAACAGTCGCCGTTAACAGCAGCATAAAGCTACCCAATAGTAACCTCTTTAGTCGCAGGGTTAAAGGTAGCGGAGGAATCGAAAGGGTTGAGGCGCGATTGGGTCGATTGCGTTGGGATGGAGGTGATTTTTTTTTCGGCTTTTGGGGAGGAATCGGTAAATTTTTATAGAGTTCTATGATTTCTAACACAGGATTTTAAGGGGGTTTTTACAGGGGCAAGGCTTTCACTTTATTATAGAGCGCGTTTTAAGGGGCTGAATCGGGAAAATTCGTCAATTTCCCAGAGTCAAACCCGGGAGAAGACCCTCGGATTATCACCCGGGATTTGGCAAGGGGATACAGGGATGATTAGGGGTCAGGACCACAGCAAGCGGCGGGAATCTTTCCTGGGAATAGGGCATTCTGGCTCAGAGGATGTAAATTTTTGTTAATTATCTTTTAAGGGAGGAAGGAATGGTATAATTGAAAAATCAATAACAACGCAAATTTAACCGGGTTAGGTTAGAGCAATTCGGGAGTTTTCCCTAAAAGACTATGCCTCATCAATCCTTAAATGTTAGCCCTACATTTCAGGAGTTATTATTGATATTTTAAAACTACTATTTTATTACCAATTTTGCCAAATTTTAAGGTAAAAATCTAACACTAAGGGAGAAGTCTCCAGCATATAAAGCTATTCCCCCTGGCAAATTCATCGATTGAATTTTTGCCGGATTTGCCGCCGTTCATCCCCTTCCCCGGTTACAAAAATTAGCCTCAAGTGATAGCTTGATGAGGTGGAGAAATCCACAGAGATGGCGGTTGGACTTCAATAATACAGGGGATTTAGCACAAGGTCACGACCCCACATGGCTTGTACAGACAAAACATAGAAAAGAAGTGCTTGAGCATTTAATTAGGTTAGCCCAGGGCAGCAGAAAGCTGTCACCTATAGGACTTGAGGGTGAATACCGGGCTAATTTAGATGCCAAACACCAGAGCAACCTCGGGTAGAACGGGTTCGCACTTCTTCAGGCGGAGGCGAATTTCGCTAATAATGGATTTAATGACCGAGGAGAACGTCTCCCTATGTTTGGCCCAAAAACCCACCCGACTATCGAGAAAAACCTGAACTCGATTCTGTTGAGGAGAGACCCTAAGTGCTGGAGACACCGGACAGCGCAGGAGAAGGGAACGAAAAATCTATAGGCCCTGCCTCACAAGAAACCGAGTGAGAGAGGAACCTATTCGGGGGAAGTCGTCGGTTGCTGATCATAGAGATTGTAAAGATGAGTCATACAAATTGGGCTAACCAATCGAGGCAAGAGTTAATCCGTGAAATTGAAGAACGGGGCCAAAAACTGAAGCGGGCCCAACTCCGATTGCAGGAAATTCACTACCCCAAATCCAATCACAGAAGCCAGGACGCTTTTCCCAGGAGTGCACAGGACGAACTTTGTAACGATAGAACCCAGGGGTTGCGCAACCCAGAAGAATGGCTACGGCTGGCATTGGATGTGGCACAAATGGCAATTTGTGAATGGGATATTCCGGGCGATCGCATCATAGGAACCCCAGGTTATGAACTCTTATGGGGTCGAGATTCCGGCAGCTTTAGTGGCAGTTTTGCAGAATTCCTCGCCTGCATTCATCCCGATGATCGAGGAGCAATTACCGAAACCTTGGACCAAGGATACCAAGGCTGTGGGAATTACCACCTCAAATTCCGTGTCATTTGGCCCGATCGCAGTACCCATTGGATCGAAAGTCAAGGGAAATTTTTCTACAGCGATCGTCACGAAGCCGTTCGGGCCGTAGGAACTTTGCTGAATATTGACCAACGGGTGAGCGTGGACACCCAATTGCGCCAGCAAAAACGCGCCTTGAGTGCCCTGAGTGCAGGCAATCACATCATTATTCACGGCAAACAAGAACTCGACATCTTGCAGCAAATCTGCGAAATGATCACCTCCATCGGGGGTTATGAATCTGCCTGGGTCGGATATGTAGCCGAAGATGACCCCAAACGGATCATCCCCGTAGCCCAAGCAGGAGAAAACCTCGAAGAATTGCTACAGTCCGGCCAAATCATCGAGTCGGACTCAGGATTAGCCGCCCTAGTCTCCTTAATGCGGACTCGCGGAACCCGGCGGGGTCAATATTTGTATCCTCAGACTGAGAGTATCACCCGACCCCTACCCGCTTGGGAGGGGAATTATACTTCAACCATCGCCCTACCCCTACTCCATGAAGACCAGCTATTTGGCACTCCCAATCTCCGGGCCACTCAACCCGATGCCTTCGACCCCGACGAAGTGCAATTACTCATTGAACTCACCCATGACCTCGCCTACGGCATCATCGCTTTGCGTCGTCAGCAGGATCACGCCGCTGCGGAATCTGCCCTGCGCGGGAGTGAAGAAAAATTGCGCCTCGCCTTGCAAGCGGCCAACATGGGAACTTGGCAATGGGAAATTTCCCCCGATCGCACCGGGGGCGATCGCCTCCGAGTAACCTGTTCCCTAGAATGCCTCCACCTGTTCGGCATCGACCCTAAAACCTTTGACAACAGTTACACCGCCTTTGAAGCCTGCATTCATCCCCAGGACCGCATCCTCGTCCATGAAACCGTAGAAGAAGCGATCGCCACCGGGCAACCCTTCGAGGTCGAATATCGCGTCATTTGGGGCGATCGCACCGTTCATTGGCTCAAAGCCCAGGGGAACGCCTTCTGGGACCCCACCGGCCAACCCCTGGGAACCCTCGGCATCGTCATGGATATCACCGATCGCAAACGGGCCGAACACCAAATTCAACAACTCCTCGCTACGGAACGAGTTGCCCATACCGCCGCCCAACTCGCCGGAGAACAACTCTCCAACATCCTAGAAAGCATCACCGATGGCTTTATCGCCCTAGATACCCAGGGACAGTACACCTACGTCAACCAAAAAGCCGCCCAACTCCTGCAAAAACCTCGGGAAGACCTAATCGGCCAAAAAATCTTTACCGAAATTCCCGAAGTGACCCGACTGCAATTTTATCAAGCCTGCAAACAAGCCCTAGAGAAACAAACCTCCATTTACCTCGAAGAATATTACCCCCCTTACGATTGCTGGTTTGAAAACTATATTTACCCCGCCAAAGAGGGACTCTCGATTTTTTTCCGAGATACCACAGAACGCAAACGCTCACAACAAGCCTTACAACAAGCCAAACAGGACCTAGAAAGCCAGGTTCGAGCAAGGACAGAACAATTACGCAAAGCCAACGAACGCCTAGAAAACGAACTCCAACACCGCCAGCGGGTAGAACAAGTGCTACAACGCGCCTATCAGCGCTTGCAATTTCATGTCGAAAATACTCCCCTCGCGGTTATCGAATGGAACCGAGAATGGCGGATTTTAAATTGGTCCGCCCAAGCGGAAAAAATCTTTGGTTGGCAAGCGGAGGAAGTCTTTGGTAAATCCGATATGGACTATGCCTTGATTTATGAAGCGGACCTGGAAGCCGTTACCCAGCGGCGAAATCTGCTGATTTCCGGACAACAACCGCGAACGGTTTGCTGTAATCGTAATTACACCAAAGATGGACGGGTGATTGATTGTGAATGGTATTATTCAGCCTTGTTCGCCCCAACGGGGGAGTTAATTTCCGTTTTGTCCCTGGTCCTGGATGTGAGCGATCGCACCGAAGCCCTTTCTGCCTTACATTCCAGTGAAGCGCGCTTCCGTAATGCCTTTGACTATGCCACCATTGGCATGGCCCTGGTGGCCCCCAACGGTCATTGGTTAAAAGTCAATCGCGCCTTATGCGAGATTCTCGGCTATGACGAGGGAGAATTGCTCGAAAAAACATTTCATGATGTGACTCATCCCGAGGATCGCGAGACGGATCTGGAGTCCCTTCAAGACTTACTCGCGGGAGACATTCCCTCCTATCAGACGGAGAAGCGCTACTGCCACAAACAGGGACAGGTGGTTTGGGTTCAATTAAGTGCATCCTTGGTCCGGGATTCCCGAGAACGGCCTCTCTATTTAATTGCCCAGATTCAAGATATCACAGCCCGCAAACGAGCCCGGGAGGAGCTGCATTCTTCCCGGGCCCGGATCGCGGCGATTCTCGAATTAGCGGGGGATGCGATTATCTCTATTGATAGCAATCAACGCATTACTTTATTTAATCAAGCGGCAGAGCGGATTTTTGGCTATAGTGCCACTCAATTGCTGGGACAACCCCTGGAGAAATTATTGCCGTTGTGCTTAGAGGATACTGGGGACTCTGGGGTGAGTGGTGGGGGCTGTTCGGATCATTTGGCGCAGATGATGGACCAATCTGGAGAAATTATTGGGTTGCGCCAAGATGGGGCGGAGTTTCCCGCAGAAGTCTCCATTTCAGAAGTCGAAATTGCTGGGGAACAGGTGTTTACCTTGTGTTTGCGGGATATTACCGATCGCAAACGGGCGGAAGCGGAACGGGCGAAGTTAATCGAAATTCTGGAAGCGACTCCGGATTTCATCCTCTCGGCAAGTGTGGATGGTACGGTTTTCTATTTGAACAAGGCGGCGCGTACCGTTCTCGGAGTCCCACTAGACCGCCCCTTAGAAACCTTTCAGATTTTCCGGTCTCATACCGGGTCCGCCAATGACATCATTCAAAATGACGGAATTCCCACGGCGATCGCTCAAGGGACTTGGATTGGCGAAACGGCTTTGATTACTCCCGAAGGGCTGGAAATTACCCTTTCGGAGTTGATTATCGCCCACAAATCTGCGGATGGGGCCGTGACGATGTTTTCGAGTATTGCCCGGGATATTACGAAACAAAAGGAGATTGAAGCAACGGTGCGCGAATCGGAACGACGCTGGCGCAGGTTGCTGGAGACGGTGCAGTTAGCCGTCGTCGGGCTCGATCGCCAGGGTGCGATTGAATATGCGAATCCGTTTTTCCTGGAGTTAGTGGGGTATGCGTTGTCAGAAATTCAGGGTAAGGATTGGTTTGAATTGTTCATTCCGACGCATCAGCAACGGCGACACTCGGAGGTATTGGAGGAGTTGCGAACTCCTGATTTTTATGCGCACCCCCAGAGTGTGATTGTGACGCGATCGGGACAGGAGAAAATTATTGCGTGGAATAATACGGTGTTGCACGATTTGCGGGGGGTAGAAATTGGGACCCTGAGTATTGGGGAGGATATTACGGAACGCGATGCGATCGAACGGATGAAGGATGAGTTTATTTCCGTGGTGAGTCATGAACTGCGCACCCCCTTAGCTTCGATTCATGGGGCCTTGAATTTAATTTCTAGCGGGTTGATTGATCCCACAGCAGAGAAGGGGCAACGGGTGATGGCGATCGCTGCCGACAGTGCCGATCGCCTCGTGCGCTTGGTCAATGATATTCTGGATCTGGAGCGATTAACTTCAGGAAAAATTGCCTTAGTCAAGGAACGGTACTCTCCCCGGGACTTGATTGAAAAGGCGATCGAAACCATGCAAGTGATGGCGAATCGTGCAGAGATCAATTTTCAGGTGGAATGCGACCCCAATTTAGAGTTATTTCTGGATGGCGATCGCATTATTCAAGTGCTAACCAATCTCTTAAGCAATGCAATCAAATTTTCTCCTCCCGCTTCTACCGTTTCAATTTCTGTTCAAGGGCGAACCCTTGCTCATCACCCCCCGGGAAAACTTGATACCGACCCCGCACCGTCCATGATTTTATTTGCGGTTCAAGATCAAGGACGGGGCATACCCGAAAATAAAATGGAAAGTATTTTTGAGCGATTCCATCAAGTTGATGCCTCCGATTCGCGAAAAAAAGGCGGCACCGGATTAGGATTAGCGATTTGTCGCAGTATCATCCAACAACATGGCGGTAGAATTTGGGTAGAAAGCATTCTCAATGAAGGCAGTACCTTTTATTTTACCTTACCTGACATTACCCCGGAAACTTCTCCAGATGAGGCCAACCATGAACAAACGAATTTTAGTCATTGACGATGAAGATGGCTTACGGGAGATAATTCAATTTTCCTTGGAAGTGGTGGCTGGATGGGAGGTATTCACCGCCAGTTCCGGACGGGAAGGCATTGCTTTAGCTCAATCCGAACAACCCGATGCCATTTTACTCGATGTCATGATGCCTGAAATGGATGGACCGAGTACCTTTCGGGCGTTAAAAAGCAATGCCTCTACCGAACAAATTCCTACGATTTGGTTAACAGCTAAGGCCCAAATTCGGGAACAAAAAGAACTCATTGAATTAGGAGGAGCCGGGGCAATTCTCAAGCCATTTAAGGCGGAAAATTTAGCCCATGATGTCCGAAAAATTTTGCAATGGAATGAATAACTATCGGCTTTTTATCAACCCATTTAGGTAAAAAGCAATATCAATTGAATGCCCCTGAAGCTTGGCGACACCCCGGAATGGGCCTCAACCCCAGATCTGCGATCGCCACCGTTTAAAGATCCCTAAAAGCGTTTTTTTTATCAAATTTCCCGAGTTCCAACCAACAGTCGAGCTTTCTCATCGTTTAACCGTTGAGTTTTTGCTGAGGGCAAGGGGTGAGTTTTTTCGGCAGTGGGCTTGGCATTCTTAAATTGAATCGAATCGGATAAATTCACCAAATGCGGATGGCGATTCGGTTCCCGATTCCATCGGGGCTGAGTGGTGATTAAATCTACTTCATTATGGAAGTGACTCAGGGTCTGCGAAGAAGTGAGGGGAGCAGAAAAATCAGGCATGAATTGCCAACAATGCTGACAAAACCAATCAACTTGGCTATTGCGAATATGGCGCAAGAGGGGATAAGAGCAACAAGGACAAGAACTCATAATATTACACCCAATTCATGCTTTTGAGGGGACCCAACAACCGATTAAGCTCAAGCTGACCCGGAAGGAGACCATTTTCTGTAACTTTCAGACCATCAGGGGGTTCCGGGGAATGCGCTGATTCAGTCATTGACCTACACCCTAAGCAGAGATTGTGAATTACTAGTGAATTGTTAGGGAGTGTTAACAAAACGCAATAAATCTCCTCACCCTTTGACTGATTTAGCTCTTTTGGTGACCTTCACAAATACTTCACTTTGTTTTTGTAGGGTTTCAGGACAAGTTAAATCCTGACTTAATGCCACTATAGCCCAAAATTTTCACGAGTTCGGCCATTTTGGGAGTTTAAACGGGGTTCAGGGATTAAGACCCCACCGCTGAAAACTCCCCCACCGCCTCTGTTTCGGAGTAGGATTGACTTAGATTAACCCGATCGTTTATAAAAAACTCACCTATTAGTCATGTTACAAACCCTTAACCCCTGTGGGGCCAAGGAAAGGACGGTATTAATGTCCCCTTTGAAAAGTCTCAACAGTGTTCGGAAGGAACGGCTACATACAGAAGTAGCCCTCGATGTTTTTAAGGCGAGGAATCCTGCTTTAGTGATTGCCGTCAAAAACTTTTTGAAGGTGTTACCGACCCCTCAAGCGATCGAGGAAGTTTTGAAAGAAGCAACCTATGAACTAGCAGAAGTTGATCCCGAGTCTTGTCGTTGGTTAGTTCAGAATTCATTACTCCTGATGCCGGAACTCGATTTAAAGGCAGAAGCTTGTGCCTTGGCAGTGGAGAAATTAAAAGCTAATGGATTTGAGGAAGGGCAAGATTTTCACCAGGAATCCTGTAGGCGCTTACAGTTAAGTGAGGCAGCCAAGTCTCAATTACAGGTGGGTAACTCCATGTTAGAGAGTCTGATGTTACAAGAACTCTTACAAGTCGGCTAATTCCGTATCTTTTAGCCCATTCGTCCTCTCGTCGCGAAGCCCCCAACCTCAGCGGTTATAATAAGGCAAACCCTAATAACCGTTAAGAAAAATTGTCCATGATACCCGTAATTCTGGCTGGGGGGAAAGGGGAACGCTTTTGGCCCCTGAGTCGCCGATCGCGACCCAAGCAGTTTCTAAGTTTAGATGGCACTGGAGTCAGTCTACTCCAAGCCACCGCCAATCGGTTGCTGGCAGTCGCCGGAGGTTGGGACGGATTGTGGGTGGTTACGAATGCCCAGATTGCCGATGGCATCAAGGAACAGTTACCCCAACTCCCGGAAAAAAATATTCTGATTGAACCCCAGGGACGGGATACGGCACCGGCAGTGGCATGGGCGGCGATCGAAATTGAGCGTCGGGAGGGTCCCGAGGCAGTTGTGGGATTTTTCCCAGCGGATCACTGGATTGCTGATGAGGAGGCTTACGGAAAAACCCTGGCGGCAGCGAGTCAACTGGCAACGGAACAACCGGCGATCGTCACCCTGGGAATTGAACCCACGGAACCCTCCACGGGCTACGGTTATATTGAACAAGGCGAGGTAGTCGCCCCTTATCAGGGATTGAATGCTTACCGCGTCAGCCGCTTTACGGAAAAACCCGATCGCACCAAAGCCGAAGAATTTATCGCCACAGGCCGCTATACTTGGAATAGTGGAATGTTTATTTTTCGCGCGGGAGTGGTCATCGAAGAGCTAAAAACCCATGCTCCTGAGATTTTTGAACCCCTAGCCCAAAAAGGGGTAGCGGCTTATGCGGAGTTGCCGAAAAAGAGTATTGATTATGCGTTAATGGAGAAAACTCAGTTAGCTTATGTGATTCCCGCCGCCTTTGGGTGGGATGATTTAGGCGACTGGAACGCTTTGGAACGACTCCTCAAAGGCGATCAAACCAATGTGGAACTGGCGAACCATATCGGACTGGATACCCAGGGCGCAATCCTCTATGCCAGTAGTGATGATGAGCGCATCGTTACGATTGGGTTAGAGGATGTTGTCATTGTGCGCGATCGCCATGTCACCTTGATTGTCAAAAAAGACCGCACTCAGGATATTAAACAAGTCCTGAAACAATTGGAAAACGACCCCCGATTTAGTTCTGAATTATAAGAAACCACCCAACAAACAGGACCGCTAGATCATGACCCGAGGAGTATCAATATCTTGTTTCCGTTTGGAACATTGGGAGATGCGTGTTCATTTTCCTCACACTCCCGAAGTCCGATAACTGGATTAGCTATCTCGGGGCACCGTTATATTTGTCCAGGGCGATCGGCCATTTCGTGTATCTCCATTGACTTGAATCTCAAAGAAATATAAATCCATGACAGAAACCAAAAACCCCACCCAACTTGAACCCGTGAAACCCTCCGATAGTGACCTCCATACCGAAGAGAGATTTTGGGGAACCGTCACCGTCTTAGAAACCGGAGAACGGTATCGCATCTCCCGAGTTGAAGTTAAACCCGGACATCGGATGAAAACTCAAATTCATTATCACCGGAGTGAACATTGGATCGTTGTTTCCGGGACCGCAAAAATCATCTGTGGGGACAAGGAATCCCTGCTCATTCAAAACCAGTCTAGTTACGTTCCCGTTTGTACCCCCCACCGCCTCGAAAACCCGGGGGTGATTCCCCTCGTTTTAATCGAAGTGCAAAATGGAGAATTTCTAGGGGATGAAGATATAATCCGTCTCGAAGAAGATGACAAAGAAGGGTAAACGAGAAAAGATCGAGACAAAGTAAGAATAGAACGGGAAGAATCTCCGGATGATCCCTCCCAAAGGGACTATTTTTAAGGGTCTCTAATCCCCTCCCTGTGTTTTGGGGAGGGGTAGAGAAGGGTTCCAGAACTGTAAACCGCAGGATATCCGTTGTTTAATGGTGTGGAATTCGTGATTTTTCCCTGTTCTGGATTCTTCCAATTTACCTCTAACTGTTGAGAGTTCAAATGTGGTCAAACCTTACTCAATCTAGTGCCCGTCAACGGGAGATTTTTGAAGTCGTCCTGCGTAATGGTTGGGACTACATGAGACGGTTGTTAACGGGAGGCAAAACTGATGAACCGAAATTGCCACCCCCGGCAGTTCTGCGGAATATATTCGTGGATCTCGGACCCGTCTATGTGAAAGTCGGGCAACTGCTGAGTACCCGTCCCGATCTTTTACCCCAGGAATATATTGATGAACTGACGGCATTACAAGCGGAAGTGCCTCCAGTCCCCTGGGAAGATGTAGAGGTAACTATCCGCCAACAATTGCGACAACCGATTGAGGATGTTTTTGCCACTCTGAATACTGAACCTGTTGCTGCGGGTTCGATCGCCCAAACCCATCGGGCAACCCTGAAAAATGGGCAGGAAGTCGCGGTTAAGGTGCAACGTCCTGGATTGGAAAAAATCATAGAACAAGATATTACGTTGTTGACAGGATTGGCAGAATTAGTCTCGATCGCGGAGTTTGGAGACTCTTATGATTTAGTTGGGTTGGCCGAGGAATTTGGGACAGCGTTGCGGGGAGAGTTAAATTTTACAGAAGAAGGAGCAAATGGAGATAAACTGCGGCGCAATTTAGCCCAAAGTCGCTGGTTTGATTCTAAAAAAATTGCGATTCCTGAAATTTATTGGAATTTAACGACAGAAAAATTGCTGGTGATGGAGTGGGTAGATGGAGACCCAATTTTGCTGGCACAATATGACGGAATGCCCGGGGTTGATCGGGTGACCCAACGCAAGGCGATCGCCAATTTATTGACCCGGGTCTTTTTCCAGCAAATTTGTTTAGATGGATTTTTCCATGCCGACCCGCATCCGGGGAATTTGTTTTATTTACGGGATGGAAGAGTCGCGTTGATTGATTGTGGGATGGTGGGACGGATGGACCCGCGAACCCAACAGTTATTGATTGAGATGCTGTTGGCGATGGTGAATTTAGACGCCCAGCGATGCAGTCAATTGGCGATCGCGATGGCGGGTTCCACGAGTAAGACGGTGAATGTGGCGAATCTGGAAAGTGATTACGATCGCCTTTTGCGGCGCTATTATAACCTCAGTCTCTCGGAACTGAGTTTTAGTCAAATGTTCTACGAAGTGCTAGAGGTTTCCCGCAATAATCGCTTACGAATGCCTGCAAATATGGGACTTTGTGCCAAGGCGATCGCCAACCTAGAAGGAATTGCCCGTAATCTTGACCCCGAGTATAACTTTGCCGACCAAATCAAACCCTTAATGACCGATTTATTCGGACGGCAATTAATTGGGGAAGCGCCATTACAGGGATTATTGAGAACTGCCCTGGATATCAAAAATCTCTCCTTGCAGTCTCCAAGACAATTTGAGGTATTATTAGACCGAGTAACCTCAGAAAGTTTAATTTGGAACGTTGCAATGAAGGATGTTGAGGCACTTCGTCGCACCTTAGATTCTGCCGCCAATAGGCTTTCTTTTAGTATATTGGTAGGTTCTTTAATTATGGGGGCGGCAGTTGTTTCCTCACAAGCGCAATTAAGCAACGTTTATTATTTAAGTGATATCCTGTTTGCAGCAGCGAGTTTGATTGGGTTGTGGTTGATCATTAGTATCTTGCGATCGGGCAGATTGCGGTAAGTTTTAGTATGGGGTAGGGTGTGGGATTAAACCCCGCTTCCACTGGTGAGGCGGGGTAAAGACTGATTTTTATTTTGTTGATCCCTTTTAGCCCGCACAGGCGGGCTAATTTCTGTCAACTTTCCAACTTAATTCTAACGGTATTCAGTCAATTATACCCCTGATTTTTTACCCCATTTACGCTTGGCAAAAATCAGCAATCCAGTTGCCCCAATCATCCCTAACCATTGATGCGGTTCCGGGACCGGCACACTCATCATATCATCGGGTTCCTGCAATTGTTCTGTCCCATCTTCGATTTCCCGATTAAAGCGATCGCTGCGGGATTCTGCCTCTTTTAACTGCTGCTTTTGTTCCGCATTGACGAGGACGATCGCTGAAGAATAAGGAGAGACAATTTCATAGTGTTTGGCAATGGCATGAATCGCATCTAAATCAGCGATACTCATCGCATCCATCTGTTTAGATAAGGCGAGAATTAATTGCCTTGCCCCTAATGAGTCTAATCCTGCTTTGTCTGGAACTGTTGCTGTGGCTAGTTTTTGGGGTAAGGTGGCGAGTTCCGCTTTTGCCGGTTTCTCCACAACCCAGCGATATCCATCCACCACACTCACTGTCGATGGTCCTAATTTAGCCGTAGTGGCGATGCGCTGTAATACCGCTTCTAGTTCCGTAGAAACGCCCCCGCCACTGCCTTGAATAGCTTGTAAAGTGCCGTCGTCATACGCCCGGGGTAATCCGCCTAAATGGACCATCCATAAGGGACTGGAGAGGGTGAGCAAATCGGGGCTATCTTTGGCTAATTCATAACTGCCTTGATCGCTAATCAAGGCAACCGCATCATAAGTGGTTTCTCCCTGTAATGCCTGGAACTGCTGCAACATTTCCCGATAATTCAAACTCCCATAATAGGTAATTTGGGCGGGATTTAATTCACTGATATTGTCGAGGCGCAGGGGATTTGCACCCGGTGAGGCAGCTAAATAGAGGTCCGCATCGTTGTTATCAAAACGGGTATCGGCAAATCCGTTTTGTTTCAGCCAATTTATGGTTTCCGTCACTTTTTGGCTGTGCGATCGCATACTATAGGAGCGATCGAGGATGACAGCAATCCGTTTCCCTTGGGGTAAGATATAATCGTTTTCTGTTAGGGGTTGTGCTGAAATCTGGTAATCTCCCGGTAACGTTACTTTATGTGCGGTTCCCGAGGGGGAAGCGGTTGCGGGGAGAAACTCCAGCATCCAAGCATCACCCGGACGTTTTACCGTTTCTCCGTTATACTGCCGCTGGGTTTTGCGGTTCCAGAAGACGTTTCGTTTTTCCGCCAGTTGTGGCATTGCCCAACCTTGGGGACTTTGCATGACTTTATAGGTTAACCAGAGATGCTGTTTCGGCTGTTCTTTTGGTTGGCGTCGAGGATTGTCCCAGGAAGTGAGTCGGGCGGGGACGGGAAAAACACGTAGGCGATATTGTCGGGGTCCGACTTGTTCCAACAACGCCGGGTCAATATTGCGCTGTACTTGGTCATTATACACCTGTTGGGCTGCACCCCGGGGGGAAATTTGGAAGACGTAGCGATCGCTGCGATCGGCAGTTTCATTTAACCAGACTCCGGTTAATACTGCACTTTCCGGCAAGGAAAAATAATAGAAAACTTCCTCATCTTGAGGGGTTTGGTTTTCATACACCTCATACAATTCTACATCCGCCCAGTCTCCCTGTTCGGTGACTGTAATCTGCTGTTGCGTCAGGAGGACCCGTTGTTCATTAATATTCAGTAACCCAGCTTTGGCTTCTTCTGGATTAAAGGTAGATTGCACTGCTTGTAAAATAGTTTTTGCCTCTCCCTTTTGGATCGGCGTATCAAAAATTTCCGCATAAAGGGCGGCAGCTTTTTCAGTATCTGAGCGCGATCCTTGATATAAAAAAGGTGACATCAACCCATTATACCAATTTTGAAAGACTTGCGCGGTCGCTTCATCTATTCCGAGGATATCCTGATACATCAAGCGAATATGATTATTATCTTGATGGGTACTCAGATAGCGATAGGAGAGTAAATAAGCGTTGAGCAGTCCTTGGCGAATGGAGTCAGATTTGGCTAACAATTCTTGCCGTTGTTGATCGGTGGAAGGAGGATTTTCTAAGCGTTTAAAGGCTTGAATTTGCGGTTGCTGCTGAAACGATAAAAATAGCACCATCCAAGCTGTGATTACGAATACGGACCCAAATAAAGCCCGTTTGCGTCCGTACTGGGTGGTAAATTGTTGGATAATTTTGTAGCCAGAGTAGATGTGAAAAGTCGCCAGGGCTGATGGCATGGCAAGGAACAAAGTGCCACTGAATCCCCAGAAAAAAAAGGACAAGGGGGCCCACCAAATAGCCTGCCAGGGGTTATATCGGAATATATCAAGGAATAACTTTACCCAATCTAAGCTGATCAGGTAGCCGATAAAAAAGACAGTGAAGGGAACAACATAGAAGAGTAATAATGCGCCTAAATAAAGGCCCATTAATAACATTAAACTGTGGGTAGCGAGTTGTAGCCAAGCTAACTTACGATCGCCCTTGGCATAACCATAGAATAATTCTAGGCCAAATGCAGCGATCGCCAGCAGTGCAGTTCCGACAATCAGGTTACTAGCGGCGGTCAGTTCTCGCAGCATGAATAACCGCACCAAACAAAGGACAAATAAGGGCGCTTCGACGCCATAAAAGAGGCGAATCAGTTGTAAGGGATGTTTGCGTAACTTGATGCCAATTCCGGTACAAACTGTCGGAATAGTAATAGTACCGATGACGGTCAGAGTAAATTCTACGGGGATGATTCCCTCAATCGTTGCCTGAATCAAGGGGATGGCTAACCCCGGTAAGATACCGAAGTAAACAATGCCTAAAAAAGTGAGATTCCATAGCCAGAAAATGACCGAAAATAAACCATGCAGCCAGACTTTCATACCGAACTCCGGAAGTCAGAGGGATAGAGGGGAACCAGAGGGGCGATCGCATCGCGATAGTTGAGTTTAGGGACCCGATGGCTTAACTCCCGGGACTGTTCCATTCCGGGGAGTCATCAATCCGCAACGAACTCCTCTGTCTTTCCCTATTGAATCCACGAAAATTCAAAACGTCAAGGCACAATCAGAATGGCTTCAAAACCTTTCCCTGTAGAAAAGTCAAAACCGGCAGAGGTGGCTATACTCCGCCGGTTTTTACAAAGGGTGCAAGCTGATTAACGCACCCGCATCTTCACGATTCTGGCTTACATTTTCCAGATTGCCACTGCTAAACAGCCCCAACCGAGTAAAAAGGCTGCACCCCCAATGGGTGTAATCGCACCTAATGCCTTGATTCCAGATAAACTGAGGGTATATAAACTTCCCGAAAAGAGTAAGACTCCAGCAATGAAGGCAAATCCAGCCACCCGCAGCCATATCGAAGGGATTTCAGTTTGACTTAAAACCAATCCGACAAACAACAGGGCCAAGGCATGATACATTTGATACCTTGCGCCCGTCTCAAAAATTTCCATCGACCTCTCACTGAGTTGGGGTTTCAAGGCATGAGAGGCAAAAGCCCCGGCAGCGACAGAGAATCCCGCCAAAATGGAGGCAGTCACCATGAAAAGTTGCGCCATTGATTCACTCCTGCAATTGCGGGTCTTGTTCCCAAACTGGGTGGGGGGTTATCCAAAATTAAACGAGTAGTAAATTTCGCCGCGATCGCTGACTTCAAAATCAGCATCAAATTCTATGGCTTTTTCATCTAAAAATTTGCGGGCTTTTTTTACGGATAATCCCGCTTCCATTGCTAAACGCATCACCGTAATTTTTCCATCATGGGCCTGAATGACCTGATAAAAAATTGACTGAATGCGATCGCGTTCCTGTTTCACCTGCAAATGATAACCCGCCTTATTATCTCGATACAATCCCCAAGCCATGACTCCGCCTTGGAGGCTAAAAGGGAGGCCCAATAAAAGAATGCAAGCTTTCAGTTCCTCTCTATCTTGGGCAGGCGTATCCGGATTGTTTAACTTTTCGGTAGCCACTCCTAAAACGGAGAGTCCTAGGAGCATTAATAGTGCTGATGCTGATTTTTTCAACCCTTTCATAATTTCAATTTAATCGGTTTTATAGGCCGGTATTTTTGATAAACTTTGCGTTCACCCCTCCTTACATTCTTCTTTGGTTTCAACCCGGACAGCCTGCCGGATTGAAAGCATCCTTTTAGACTTTAAACCGATAGATCACATCTCCGCGATCGCTCACTTCAAAATCTGCATTAAACTCTTTGGCTTGTTCTTCTAAATATTGCTTGGCTTGATGAGCAGATAGCTGACTTTCCATCGCAAAGTGCAGGGCCGTAATTTGACCATTGCGTTCCCGGATCATTTGGAAAAAGATCCCCTGTAGGCGATCGCTTTCTTCCTTATCCAAGGCCAACTTTTTATTTTTGCCCTCCCGATAGAGACCCCAAGCTAACCATCCACCCACCCCCACTGCTGGAATCCCCATCGCCAATCCTCCGATCGCCAGATCTCTGCCATCGTCTTGCTCATCGGGGTCAGTTTCCGCTAACCCCGAGACCGACATAATCAGACAAAAAAATCCAAAAGCCAGTAACAAACCCGCCGCCACCGTTTTAATCGGTTTCATAAACTCCACCGGAATTTGTAAAATTTCCCGAAATTCTAGCCTACTGTCTTGACCCTTGTCATCTAGTGGCCGGGACGGATTTTTCCTCAGTTAGTGCCGAATTGCTTCCAGGAGGCGAGAATAATAAAACCTTGTGCTAGTCATTTCTTGGCGAGCGATCGCAAAGCCATTTTTAGCCAAAATCGCGATAATATCCGCTTCTCGATGTTGATACGCCCGAGTAGTTTTGCTCGGACCCGGGAATAATTCCCCCACCTTCTTCAACGCACTCAGGGCAACAGTTTTCGGGGCGAAACTCAGAATCACCCGTTCCTGTGCCAAGGAACACAGATGACCGATCATCTCTGCCGCCTTATCCTGGGGATAGTGAATCAGCACATCCAGACAAATCACCGTATGATAGCGCCCACTTAGTGATTCTAAATCCTGGGCCGCAAAAGAAATCGTATGGGTAGGACCAAACAGGGTCTTAGCCCGTTGATAGGCTTCCTCCACCATTTTTTCTGAAATATCGCTGCCATAGACCATTGCGCCCGCTTGTCCGAGGGGAATACTCAGACTACCGACGCCGCAACCCGCATCACAAATTGATAATCCCTGCAAATTGCCATCGGCTTGTAGCCACGCCAGGACGCGATCGACTGTTTGCTGATGTCCTTTACGGATATCAAGCTGCACTTTATTAACCTCTTCAGTGCCATAAATTCGGCGCCAGC
>CBFGOM010000105.1:0-22756 GCA_965650385.1 uncultured Oscillatoriaceae bacterium | reverse complement strand
GAATTAAATCAGACATGAATGAATCTTCCTTGTTTTTATAACTCGCTTTAATTTACAGGTTAAGTTTCTTTTAAACTCATTAATTTTTGGTCTAATTCAATGATATAATCTTTTCCGTAGGTCTGATTTTCTAAAGTATCGATGAGGGTTTGGGGAAGGTCCTGCGTGATTTCTGGACTGCTGGAGGCAGCGGCAAGGGCGATCGCAGCGACGGTATCCACATCTCCAGTAAAGGCGATGCAATCTTGTAGCAGTCCACTGAGGGAATGATTGCGGGCGATCGCAGTTAGGGCGGCTTTTACACAAATCCATCCGGTTGTTTTAACGGGTCCTTCCCAGGGTTGGAACCATTGATAACCAGGGATGTAGGTTTCAATAAATTCACCTAAATTGAGTTTAGACCCCCGATTATAAATAAAATAATGGGACATTAAAGCAGCAGCACAAGCAGCATTAATACCATCGGGGGTATTATGAGTAATCGCCGCTTGTAAGGTAGTTGCTTTCATCACAGCTTCTGGGGTTGCTAATACTCCAATGGGTGCGGCACGCATAGCGGCACCACTTTTATCACTTCTAACGTTAATTTTAGCTAAAAAGTCGGCTCCATCTTCGATTTGCAGCAAGAAGTCATAAAATTTGGGAGAGTATCCTTCTCGGGGGTCGCGTTTAAATGCGGTAACGAAGTGATCGGCGACTGCCAAGGTTGTCCAAGGTTCTCCAGATACCAAGGTTTCCGCGATCGCCAAGCTCATTTGGGTGTCATCGGTGTAACATCCGGGACGAATTTGATGCCGAGGATGTTGGACATACTGCCTTAAAGTATTCTCGGGAATCATCTCATCGGCATATTCAAATCCCGCCCCGTAAGCATCGCCAATTGCTAATTCTAAAAGCATTTTTCTCCCCTTTTTAACCCCGCCCGGTATGAACCGCAAACTGCCGTTTTCTCTTCCAGACTTTTCCTTAAAAATTTAACAACCGCTGCGCGAGAAAAAAGCTGGAAATGGATTTTGAATCGACTACTTCTCCATTTAAAATTGCCAGTTCAAAATCGTGAGGCGTCATTAAAATGGTTTGGAGATCTTCGTCTTCATCCAATTGTTGCGGCGTCGTCAATTTTTCTAAATCTTGGGCTAAAAACGCATAAATGACTTCATCAGAATACCCGGGTGCGAGGAAAAACTGACCTAATCTTTGCCATTGATGCGCACGATATCCGGTTTCTTCTTCTATTTCCCGTTGAATAGTATGAAAGGGTTCTTCATCATGTTCCACGGTTCCAGCGGGAAATTCGAGTAATCGTCCTTGGACTGCAAAGCGATATTGTTCCACTAAAACGAGTCGTCCATCTGCGGTAACAGGAATGCAGAGTGCGCCGCCTGGGTGTCGAATGCATTCCCATTCGCCTTCAGCACCATTGGGAAGGCGTAAACGGTTGACATCAAAGCCAAATTTTCGACCGGAATAGGAGAGACGATGTTTGATCAGGGTGGGGGGTTCTTGACCGAATACCATAGTTATTTAAAACGGCGATCGCTGAATGTGCAGATGAACGATGAACAAGAGGAATTCGATACAATTCCCGGGAGATTTTAGCGGACTTAATCGCACCCTGGCGGTGCGTTTAGCGGTAGCTGTAACGCACCGGGTTTTGGAGGATATTTTCACCCCTTAAATTGGGGGAATTAGAGGTTAGTCCTCCTTTACCTCAAAGCCGACTGCTGTAATGGCTTGCTTGAAGGATTCTTCGGAAGCAGCGGAATCTAGGGTCACCGTTTTGTTTCCTAAATCAATATCAACTTTAGCATCAGAGTCAACAGTTTTAATCGCGCCTGTTATCTTTTCAGCGCAGCTTTCACAGACCATTGATGGAACTTCTAGTTTGAGTGACATTGTTAAACCTCGTTTACTTTACTGCTTCCTATTGTGAGGGAAAAATCGGATTTTTGCTCTCTCCCCTCTGGCAGATTTGTGGGAATTAACTCCTGATCCCCTCGATTCATGGAATGGATTTGTCAATTGTACAGGGTTTGGACCCCGCTGATGTCTATTCGTTGCAGAAGTTGAGCGATCGCCTCGCCGGAGACTGGATCCACCCAGTCCGGGGCAATTTCGGCTAAAGGCACTAGCACAAACGCTCGTTCTCTCATCCGAGGATGCGGTACTTCCAACTCTGATGTTGCCACAATTGCATCCTCATAGAACAGTAAATCAAGATCCAGGGTTCTAGGTCCCCACCGTTCCTGGCGGATCCGTCCGAATAGGTTTTCAATCTCTAATAAACGCGCTAATAACTGGTGAGGGGTGAGTTGGACTTGCACTAAAGCACAGCCATTGAGATAATCAGGTTGCGGAGGGCCTATCGGTGCCGTTTGATACCAGCGGGAAGTCTGCTGTACCGATATCCCTGGGGTCGAATCTAAATGAGCGATCGCCGCTGCCAAAATCTGGGGAGAGTCACCCAGATTGCTTCCCAATGCGATCGCTGAGATCACTGATGTCATGGTTTCACAAAGTAGAGGAGAGTCGCCATCAACCAATCGTTTACAAGTTCTCAACAGTTCCAAGGTTATTTTACCTACTCAATTCATTCTTATTACGTCTACAACCCCGAAAATTTATCTTCGGTTTTCCCTTAAACTTCGAGTGCAAACTTTTTCTGATAATTTTTGATTTATATAATTCAGTTTTGCTTTTTATCTGTCTTAATATTGATTATAATTCATAAAAATGGGAAGAGAAGAATAACTTGAGCTTTAACCTTCTATTAGACTTTTAAAAATTCAAAAAATCTTATCAACGAGTTTTAAAAATTGGCTGCGTTTAAAATGGATTGAGGTCTGGATAATTTTTTAAACATTTAGGTCTAGGAAACAAAAAGTAGCCGAGTTTAGGTCAAGCAATTTAAGATGGGGTGCATGAAACTAGGGGGTAAAGGGGGATAAATCGGGTCCCTGAAAGAAAAAATCAAACGGTTGACGTTAAAGAAGTCCAGTAATTATGTTATCAATCCTAGGGAGCGAAGTTTAAAATCTAGCCCCTAAAATAGTATCAGTTCCACGACCCCACTATGCAACCGCCGCTAATCTGCCACTTTTTGATTGGGATCCCTGGTTGTGGCAAATCTAGCTTTGCCGCAATGCTGACAAAACTTACGGAGGGACGGATCGTTTCGACGGATGGGATCCGCAACTCCCTCTATGGGGATGAACGGATCCAAGGAAACTGGGAAGCGATTGAACAAGAGGCGATCGCGCAGATTCAAGCTGCGATCGCGGCAGGAGATAGCGTAATCTATGATGCCACCAATGCCAAACGGGAATGGCGCATGAGTTTGCTGTTGAAATTGCGGCAATTTGAGGTCCCCTGGATGGGGTGGCACTTGGTGACGCCTTTGGCAACCTGTCAGCGATGGAATCAAACGCGCAGTCGCCAGGTGCCAGATGGGGTCCTTGAGTCCATGTCGCGATCGCTGCATCAGTTTCCGCCTTTGCTGGCAGAAGGGTTTGCTGCATTGCATCGAGTCAACCCCGAAAAAGGGGTTCAAGAGGCAGATATCCAACAAAAAATCCAACGCCTGCGCGATCGCCACCCAGGAGAACCCCGACAGTCCCTTTGTCCAACCCGATACCATCGATATTCCCAGTTGCAGGATTTTGAACGCCTCATGCACTTAATTTCCCTGATTTTGCGCTATCCGGGAATTGGTAACCTGCAACATACCACGCCATCGGTTTTAGAAAACCTTTTTGAGCCCGTCCCTAAATTTTCCAGCGCCCTTGAAGAAGTCAGCGCCATCATGGGAAAATTAGCCGGAGAACTCTATGCTGACGCTGTTGCCTTAGCATCAGATTTGGAATGGTTGGAACGGAATCATCTCATTGGAAGCGGTGGGTTTTGGAATGGCAATACTTCAGCCATTCAAGTGGAAACGCTGGAAAATTTAGCGGTATCACCCCATCCTTACTCGGCGATCGCACCTTTTAAACGACTGCTGGCAACCATTCGTTTTATTATCCATAACCCCGTTTTTCGAGAACCGGGAACCGCGAATTTTCAGGCATTGGCGATCGCACTTCAGAAACAGGGAATTATTCCCCAAACCGGAGATAATCACCTGCGAAAAGATATGGATCGCATCCTCAAACCCTATAAAATTTTATCAGATTTGCCCTTGAAACCCGGTTATTTTGCAGGAACAGCGATTTTTTCACCTACGGAGTTAAAGCAAATTTATTGGTTGCTACAGTCGCAGGACTGCTATCTCACGGACCCCCTCGCCCTTTCTATTTCTCACCAGTTAAAAGACCGCATGGCCCTGACGGAATTAAATAGTCATGGTTCTGATGCTTATTCCATTCGAGAAATCGCTCATTATAACGCCCGGGATTTTCCTTTTATTCCTAGAATTGAGGCAGCGATCGCCCAGGGAACCTTACTAGAATTTAAACGTATTCCCGGATTTAAAGACTTATCAAAAAATATCGAACATTTCTTTTTAGCTTGGCCGTTAAAAATCATGTTTTATGGAGGGTCCTGGTATCTTGGCTATGAATGCGAAGGGGGAAAAGAACCGGGATTATTTCGATTGGAACGGTTGGATCGATTGCGGGTGAATCAAGAAATTGAAACCTCCCGCAGCGCGGAAATTCAGGAAAAATCAGGACGACAATTAGAAACCCTTTACCAAGAAAGTGCCGGGATATTTTTAGGAACCAGTACCACCCAGCAGCGCCGTTTCCTCAGTTCCAATCCCGAAAACCGCAAGCAAGTCGAGTTAGTCGTGGAATTATGGTTTACGGATAAATCGTTTCGGTTTATTCGGGAAGAAACCAAGCATTTACCGATTCATAAAATCACCATTTCTGAGCCGTTTTTTTTCCAGGAAGACGATAAATTTTCGCCCATTTACTTAACGCCATCTCCTGACCCTGAGTTTCCCAATCGCCTACAAATCAAGCTTCCCAAATGGTCCCTAAATGATGTCAGTTTTTTGCGGTGGATTGTGGGATTTGATGGCAATCTAAAGATTCATACCCCGCCGGAATTAGTCAAGAAAATCAAAAAAATTGGTCAGGAAATTGTAAAAGTTTATCACCGCAAATTGTGATTAATTTTAGAATTAAATTGTTATAAAAAAGCGAGCCAGATGCTCGCAATCCTTTTTTATTGCTATACAAGGGAAGTAATGCAGACTTCAGGGTTTCCCACTTTGTTAATTCCCCTTTATAGGGATTCTGGGACTTTCGCTAAAGCAGCACGAATGACCTTAGATCCTGCACCGGGAAGATAAGCATTCTCGCTAATATGTCGTTTCCATGCCCGACTTCCAGATTGTCCCGTGAACAGTTGCAGAATATGTCGGCTAATTTGATTCAGATGGGAACCTTGAGTTAACCAATAGTCAATATAAGGTAACATCGCTTCGACAACTTGATGTCGAGAAAGGGGGGGGATTTCTTCTCCAAAAATCTCTCGATCGCAAGTCGCAAATAAATAGGGATTATCATAGGCAGCCCTGCCAATCATCACCGCATCAACTTGTTGCAAATGTTCCCGCACTTGTTCCATTGTGGTGATACCCCCATTGATTTCAATCCACAAGTTAGGAAACTCCCGTTTTAACTGATAAACATCTTCATAGCGTAGGGGAGGAATGGTGCGGTTTTCTTTAGGATTTAACCCCGAAAGCCATGCTTTACGAGCGTGTACGGTAAATCGATGACATCCTGCTTCGGAAATAATCCTCACAAATTCTCTCATATCTTCATAGCGATCACGATCGTCAATTCCGATGCGATGCTTCACCGTTACCGGCAATTTTGTCACCCGTTGCATCGCCTCTATTCCCCGCGCCACTCGTTCCGGTTGCGCCATTAAACAAGCGCCAAAATTCCCATTTTGAACGCGACTACTGGGACATCCTACATTCAAATTAATCTCGTCATAACCAAAGTCTTCGGCAATGCGCGCACATTCCGCTAATTCCTGGGGATCATCCCCTCCCAGTTGCAGGGATAAGGGTTTTTCTTCTGGGGAAAATCCCAACAATTTTGGGCGATCGCCATGAATAATCGCCCCTGTGGTAATCATTTCCGTATAGAGCAATGTACGCTTGGTAATCAGGCGCATAAAATAGCGATAATGGCGATCAGTCCGATCCATCATCGGTGCCACACTCAACGGCAAACCGAGTTCAGAATGGCTTGATTTGGACTCCTGAACTGGGGGAAAAACCTGGGTGTTGATAAGATTCATGATTTCGGCGATCGCAGCAATGGGATAAATCAGCCTTAAAATTTATCGGATTTACTATCATAACATAAACCCTATTTCCCTATCTTACCCCATCAATCCTATTCTCAATCTACCCAATTTTTAGCCCGACTTACGGCCTTTTGCCATTGAGCAAAATGAGTTGCTGTAGTAACTTTTCCCTCTCCCGGTTCAAAGCAGCGATCCAGGGTGCGTGTTTGAACGAGGGTGCGATAATCAGTCCAAAAACCCACCGCTAAACCGGCAGCAAAGGCGGCACCTTGAGCAGTAGCATCTAGGACTGTGGGACGTTCCAGGGGAATATTCAGCACATCTGCTTGAAATTGCATCAGAAAATCATTTTCGCACGCACCGCCATCAACTTTTAAGCGCTGGACTGGGATGTCACTATCTTGATTGATGGCATCCACGACTTCTTTAACTTGATAGGCGATCGCTTCTAAGACAGCGCGAACCAGATGTGCACGGGTGACTCCTGCGGTGAGTCCCAAAAATGCGCCTCTTGCACTCATATCCCAATGGGGTGCACCGAGTCCACTTAAGGCAGGGACGAAATAGGCCCCATTCGTATCGGGAACGGAACGGGCGATCGCCTCGGTTTCCCCGGCAGAATGAATCAGGTTTAATCCATCTCGCAACCACTGCACCGATCGCCCTGTGGTAAACATGGCCCCTTCTAAGGCATAATTCACCTGATTGCCATCCGTCCAAGCAACCGTTGAGAGGAGTTGATGATGGGAACGGACTAATTCCTGACCCGTTTGAGCAATTAAAAAACAGCCGGTCCCATAAGTACATTTTACCAGTCCTGGGCGATCGCAGCCGTGGGCAAATAATGCCGCCTGCTGGTCCCCTAAAATCGCCATAATCGGGACCGAAAACCCGAGGATATCGGGATCGGTTTCTCCAAAGTAGCCGAAACTGTCGCGAATTTCCGGCATAATTTCCTGGGGAATTCCGAATAAATTTAAGAGAGTTGGGTCCCAATTTAAGGTGTTTAAATTCATCAATAGGGTGCGACTGGCATTACTGCGATCGGTCGCATGAACCTTGGACCCAGTGAGTTTCCAAAGGATCCAAGTATCGATGGTTCCCGCGAGAATATTTTGGGGATTAATATCGGGTCGATTGTCTTGCACCCATTGTAATAACCAGGCGAGTTTAGTAGCGGAAAAATAGGCATCCAACACTAATCCGGTGCGATTTTGAATCTCAGCAGCATGACCCTTTTCGGTTAATTCTCGGCAGAGAGATGCAGTCCGGCGATCGAGCCAGACAATTGCTGGATGTAACGGTTCTCCTGTGGTTTTATCCCACAACAAACAGGTTTCCCGCTGAACAGTTAGCCCGATCGCCGCAATTTCAACCCCCGAAATTTCTAGGTTTTGTAAAACCTGATGAATGCAATGGGCGGTGTCCTCCCAGATAGCGACTGGATCATGTTCTACCCAACCCGGTTTCGGATAAAATTGGCTCAATTCTTGATAAAATTGGGTCATAATTTGACCCTCTTGATTAAATAAAATGGCTCGATTTCCAGTGGTACCAAGGTCGAGTCCTAAAATTATATTGGAGGGGGAATTTGTCATAAAATATAGAGGGAAAGAAAGGATAGTAGGGAGTGATGAAGAGAAAATTGGGGTTAAGTTGTCAGGTGAGTCCGGAATTGCTATTAATCAGTTTATTCCAGGGTCCCTCCCACTTTCCCCGACTCAACGAGTGAGCCTAAATTCTCAGAGCGAAGCCTCTGATGATTGCTTATCGTTCAAATAAAGATTAAATATTTGCAATTTTACACTGACTCAAATATAATTGTTCAAGGCAAACAGATTAATTCCTTTAAATATCCAGTCCTGTGGTCCTCAGTGTCAAGCCCCTAAAGGCTCCGTATTATCACTGAAAATTATAAAACCCTTGGAAATTTTATAAAAATTTAATAAAGTAGAGAAATGCTAACGCACCACAAACCAGATTCACCCAGTTTTTTGTGAAGACGGATGCCTGTTTGATTCGGGAATTCTAGCCCGTTGGCAGTTGATCGCCGCCTAAGTCAGCGTTCAGATCGTTGAAGAGGAGACCTTCATCATCCTTATGTTGGGATCCTTACACCGAGAAAACACCGCTTGTCCTCAGACAAGAGTATCATTATCAGCAAGGGAAGCCCCATCTATGCAGCTTCAAGAGCCTTACGAGGTCCTAGAGACCCGACAACCTAGAAAAGTTGTGGACCCCCCAGAGATTGGCAATGCCGGGAAATCCGCTCCAAATCTCCTGGATCAGCTCAAAACCAACGTTCGCCGCTTAAGTATTAAGCAAAAAATCGGCTATGGTTATGCCCTAACCATTTCGATCGCCTTACTGGGAACGGGTCTGGGGTTAGTCGTGGGCGATCGCTATCATGACAAAGCGAAACAACAACTGGTTCATGCATACGAGCAGCAGCGGGTTCTCACCCATTTGCAATATGAAGTGGTCACCGCGCGATCGCAGCAACAAGATTTAGTTTCCGGTGCGGATCAATCCCTCTGGAGTCAATCAAAAAACCGCAACTTTCTGACCCAAAATCAGAAAGTCAAGACCCTTTTAACCCATTTGCAAGAGTTGGTCAAAACTAATGAAAAAAGTTTAGTCAGCGTTCAAGAATCTCACCTAGAAAAATTATGGAAAATTCAAAAAAACGCCGAAAAATCTTATCAAGACTTAAGTGAATTACAGAACTCAAAATCCCAGGTATTTGCTGATTTATTAATCCGGCTAAACGATGCGGACAAAGAAAAAGTGCTGGCCCAAATTTCTCAAGTAGAATTGGCATTAGAAGCTCTCTATCAGGAGTTGGATCAGACCTTAGATGCAGCCCAGGCCCAAGAGACTGCGGCCAAAGAGACTTTTACCAAAGCTGAATCTTTGCGATGGCAAATTGCAGTGTTCAGTATGATTTTATCCGTGGCGATCGCCGCGATGTTAGCCTCTTACACCAGTCGGGCGATCGCCCGTCCCATTGAATGGGTTACCCAAGTTGCCCTACGAACCACCGAACAATCAAATTATAGACTGCGCGTCCCCGTTCTGACTGAAGATGAAGCCGGTTTATTAGCCACTTCCCTCAATCAACTGATCAGCCGAGTGGAACAACAACTCCAGGAAATTCAGCAAGCTCAAACCCAGCTTATTCAAACTGAAAAAATGTCGAGTTTGGGACAATTAGTCGCTGGAATTGCCCACGAAATTAACAACCCCATCAACTTTATCACTGGCAATATTGAGCATAGCAATCATTACATCCAAGACTTGCTTGAAATTGTCAAACTGTATCAAAAAGAGCATCCTAATCCGTCCCCGGAACTACAGGAACTCATTGAAGATGTGGATTTAGAATTCGTGATCACCGACTTAACCAAAATGATCGCCTCCATGAGCATTGGTTCTGAGCGAATTCGGCAGATTGTCCTTTCTTTGCGTAACTTTTCCCGCCTGGACGAATCTGAGAAAAAACGAGTCGATATTCATGAAGGGATTGACAGTACCTTGTTACTTTGTAACCATCGACTACAACCCCATATTGAAGTGATTACTCGGTATGATGACTTAGCCCCCATCGAGTGCTATCCGGCGCAACTTAACCAAGTGTTTATGCACTTAATTTCTAATGCGATCGATGCCTTAGAAAGCGAAGCGGAGAAAGAAACAAAAGCCATTCAATCCCCTCGCCAAATCCTGATTCAAACCCAGAAGATCAACGAACGAACAATCCAAATCAAAATTGCCGATAATGGTCCCGGGATTGATCAAGCAATCCATAGCAAAATATTCGACCCATTTTATACCACAAAACCCCCCGGGAAAGGAACCGGTTTGGGCTTGTCCATTGTTTACCGTGTCGTCGAAAAACATGGGGGTAAAATCGAGGTTATTTCCCAACTTGGAAGAGGGGCAGAATTTAGAATTACCCTGCCTATTGAACCCTTATCTTATTCCTTATCTATCCCGCACACTCGACCTTCTGTCCCCATTTTAAATGCCATCTAAAGTTCAAAAAATGAGTGCCCTTCTCGGTAAATTTAAAACAGTAGGGCAGTCAAAACGAGAAAAAAAACAAGCTCAAATGTCGGCATTGTTGTCAAGTTTTTCCGACATTCAGCAGAAATCTAGGCAGCGTCAGATTGCTAAGTTTAATCTATTTTCTCTCTTGCAACTGAGCAAAAACGAGACAACCCAAACAACCGTATTAGGGTGGCTATTGGATGCCGAAGGCAGTCATGGGCATGGTTCACTGTTTTTAGAACAGCTTGTCAAACTCTTTGGTAATTGCATTCCCTCAGAACATTTCAGCCAACCCTATCGCCTCCTTTCTGGGGCGATCGCACCCCAATTGCGCCTGGACTTGATCCTGTATCGACCCGGTGAGTTTTTAGTGGCGATCGATAACAATATTTTAGATCGAGAAGGCATTAACCAAGCCGACTTAGAAATTATAGAGATGCGCCGATTAGGTTCAGCGCAACGCATCCCCAAAGAACGACAAATTGCCATCTTTTTAACCCCCGAGGGGCGAGAACCCGTCAGTGGAGACCCATCCCATTGGCACTTGCTTTCCTATCCCCAACTTGCCGCCGCCTTTGACCAAGTTGTGCCGCAACTCAATGATCTAAAACTTAAACATATTTTGGTAGACTGGATTGAGGTGATGTCAAGGATATGATATATGAAAATTTTCTCAGATGAGAGCAAATTATTAGCTAAAAATTGGGAAACCTATCAGGAACTTCTCAAAGCTGAACAAACCCTCAGAACGGAACTCCAGGATTTTTTAGAATCTTTGGAAGCTGATTTAATTAAAAATCCCTGGTGGCAAAATCAGTGGAACTTTATCGTTTATGAAGAAGCAGAAATTTATATTTCTAATACCAATTGGGTCTCTCAGTATGATGAATATGTTTTATTAATTGGGATAGAAGGATTAACCCCAGAGCGATTGTTTGGTATGGACAATCCGCCGCTGCTTTATGTCAAATCTTCAGACTATAGCCTCGGTGAACTACTCATTGAAAAACTCAAAGAAGAAGAAAATTTACAACAAGGAAATATTGATTATAGTTCCAGTCGCTATCTGGTTACCCAGCCCTTGAAGGTGCTGCCAAACGAAGTCGAGAAATTTGATAAAGTCGTTCGTCAACCGGCCCTAGATTTTTTAAGTTATTATGCGACTACCCTGGAAAAATATACCGACTTAATCGAAAAAGCACTGAATTAAAAGGGACAGGAGTATAGACTGTGACTGTATATTTTTATAGCACTCGTGGTGAATATGGATGTTTCTCGAATTTTTCCCGACATGGATTTGAGTTAGATGGGGCGTGGTGGCCGACGAGCGAACATTATTTTCAAGCCCAAAAATTTGCCGGAACACCCCATGCCGAACAAATTCGACAAGTCAACAACCCCAAAGATGCCGCCAACATGGGACGCGATCGCAAACGTCCCTTGCGATCGGATTGGGAAAGCGTCAAAGATGAAATCATGCGCCGTGCAGTCCTCAAAAAATTCCAGACTCATGACGACATTCGGGAGATTTTGCTAGGAACGGGCGACGAGGAACTCGTAGAAAATGCCCCCCATGATTATTACTGGGGATGCGGTCAAGATGGCAGCGGACAAAATAAATTGGGTCAGATTTTAATGGAGGTCCGAGAAATTCTGCGCCAGGAACCCTCAATTGAATCGGTTTAATCGGGAAATCGGGAGCCCATTAGCGCGATCGCCGGACTTCCGTGAACGACTCCGGAGGGGTTGAGGGCGATCGCCTCAGAAAAAACCACGCCCCTTCATCGCAAAACTTCAGAACGTGGCACAATATCAATAGACTCGTCTCTCATCATTGCCTTCCACCGGATAGAAAGAACCTTGCTGGCTCTCCTAAACAAAATCCGAGAAATTATTGCCCGTTGGTGGTCCGAATTCACCTTGCAGACCCGACTGATGGCAGCCGCCACCCTGGTTGTGTCCCTCATTATGAGTGGACTCACATTCTGGGCTGTCAATACCATTCAGCAGGATGCCCGAATCAATGACACCCGCTTCGGTCGGGATTTGGGACTGCTACTGGCGGCCAATGTCGCCCCGTTAATTGCGGAAGATAATCGCACAGAAGTGGCCCGCTTTTCGCATCGGTTCTATAGCAGTACCACCAGCGTGCGCTATATGCTCTATGCCGATAAGGAAGGTCAAATCTTCCTGGGAATTCCCTTTTCCGAGTCCGAAGTTCAAAATTCCCTAACCCTGCAACGGCGGATTCAACTTCCCGAAGGGTTTGCCAATACCTATGATTTGCCAATGGTCCGGCAGCATCGTACCCCGGATGGCACCGTCACCGATGTGTTTGTCCCCCTGGCGCACGACAACGAATATTTAGGTGTCTTGGCGATCGGTATCAACCCCAATCCCACCGTAGTGACCTCCTCCAACCTCACCCGGGATGTCACCATTGCCGTATTTATCTCCATCTGGGTGATGGTGATTTTAGGGGCCGTCTTTAATGCCTTAACCATCACCAAACCGATTAAAGAGTTACTGGTTGGGGTGAAAAACATTGCTACAGGAAACTTTAAGCAGCGGATAGACCTACCCCTCCAAGGGGAACTCGGGGAATTAATTTGCAGCTTTAATGAAATGGCCGAACGGCTAGAACGGTATGAGGAGCAGAACATTGAAGAACTCACCGCCGAAAAAGCCAAACTCGAAACCCTCGTTTCTACCATCGCCGATGGAGCCGTCTTATTAGACACTTCCTTACAGGTTATTTTAGTCAACCCCACCGCAAGGCGAATTTTCGGCTGGGAAGGCAAAAACCTGATTTCTCAAAATATCCTGGATTTGCTCCCTGCTGCAGTCAGTGCCGAATTAACTCAACCCCTCTATGAAATGGCTGCCGGGGATTCCCTGAGAGAGCTTTCCTCCGCCAATGATGGGGAGGGAGATATTTCCGCCAACGGCTATGCGTCCCGAGAGAGTGGAGAGTTTCGCCTTACCCTGAGCGAACCCACAAAACGCACCGTCCGAATTTTACTCAGTACCGTGCTGCTGCATAAAGCCCCCGGAGTTGATCCCTTATGCAAGAGTTGCACCTACCATCACGAAGATACCTGTACCGCCCCAGAACGGCCCTACGCCACGGAATGCACCCTCTATCATGATGACTCGGTTTCCTCAGCGACGGCGCAATATCGCGAGAGTCTCAAAGGCATTGCGATGACGGTTCAAGATATTACCCGGGAGGTCAAGCTAAATGAAGCTAAGAGTCAGTTTATTAGCAATGTCTCCCATGAACTGAGAACGCCCTTATTTAATATCAAGTCCTTTATCGAAACCCTCCATGAATATGGGGAAGAACTCACCCAAGAGGAGCGTCAGGAATTTTTAGAAACCGCCAACCGGGAAACCGATCGCCTCACCCGCCTGGTTAACGATGTCCTAGACCTCTCGCGCCTGGAATCTAGCAAGACTTATCAGTTTGAAGCGGTAGAACTGGCTCAACCTGTGGAGCAAACCCTGCGGACCTATCAACTCAATGCCAAAGATAAAAATATCGACCTGATTCAAGAAGTTGACCCCGAGTTACCTCCAGTAGTGGCTAACTATGATTTACTTTTACAAGTTTTTGCCAACTTGGTGGGAAATGCCCTGAAGTTCACCGAACCCGGGGGACGAATTGCGATTCGCGCCTATTTGTTGGAAACTGAAGAGGATAATTCCTGGCGGGGGAATCCGCAATGTCCCCTCCCGAACCAGCAGCAGAAACCTAATGTGCCGATGGTGCGCATTGAGGTGGGGGATACGGGAATCGGGATTGCCGCAGAAGATCAAGTTGCGATTTTCGATCGCTTCTTCCGGGTGGAAAACCGGGTTCATACCTTAGAAGGCACAGGGTTGGGTCTTTCCATTGTTCGCAATATTATGGAAAAACATCATGCCCAAATGCATTTAGTCAGTGAAGTGGGGGTAGGAACCACCTTCTGGTTCGATCTGGCGGTGTACCCAGAAAAAAAACAGCCTGTAGAAAAGACCCAGGATCTTGAGATTACCCCGGCTTTGGATGCGGCCCCTCATGGATATCCCACGCCGGTGAGTTAAGGGAGACAAGGGGCGATGTTATGAAAATTTTAATCGTTGAAGATGAACCGGAAATTGCGCGGATTGTGGGCCGCGCCTTAGAAGCCGAAGGGTTTCAATGCCTCAATTGTCGCGATGGTTTAACAGCCCTGAGTGTCTTTGAAGCGGAACAGCCAGACTTAATCGTTTTAGACTTAATGCTTCCGGGATTGGATGGGTTAGAAGTCTGTGCCCGCATCCGGCAAAAACCGGGACCGAAAGACCCCTATATTTTAGTGCTCACCGCCCGAGGGGAAGAAATTGACCGGGTGATTGGCTTATCCACCGGGGCCGATGATTATATGGTCAAACCGTTCAGCCCTCGGGAATTGGTGGCCCGGGTCCGCGCCTTGTTGCGAAGGAGCCTCCGCCAAGGGAATCAGAGTTCTCAGGTTTACCAAACGGAACATTTTATGGTGGATGTGGACCGACGGATTGCTACGAGGCAATTGCAAAACCGGGAGTTGGAAACCTTGGATTTAACCACCTTGGAGTTTAATCTGCTGTCAACGTTTTTAAGCTATCCTGGACGGGTTTGGCAGCGATCGCAACTGATAGAAAAACTCTGGGGGGATGACTTTTTCGGAGATGAACGGGTTGTCGATACTCATGTCGCCCGCTTGCGAAAAAAAATAGAACTCGACCCGGCGAATCCATCTTTTATTAAAACCGTTATTGGTGTGGGCTATAAATTTGAAGATTAGGGCCAAGACTTGACTAATCCTCAAGGAGTTTGTCAAACTAAGATTATCTTTAGAAGTAGGAATATATCGGGTCTAAATCAGTCGCAGCATTCCGCTCAGGGGCTTTTTCCCTCCCGAGAGGCTTTGCGATTAAGGCACAGAATCCGCCCCAATCGGCGCAGCGATATGATTAAGACGGACTCGACCCACAAGCTTGGGGATTTCCAGAGTCCAGGGAATGGAAATCAGGAAAAACAGATTTTGCAGGGCCATCTACTTTGTTGAGTTCCTATTTTTTTAAAACTCAGAAATAGTATCCATCAGTACCCCTTTCCAGGGAGAAATCAGGGTTAAGACCAGTCGGTAACGCAACCCATCAGGTCAGGGGAGGCGATCGCTCGAATGGGGGTTCACAAACTCTTCAGATCTAATAACAGGATTAGCAAAATATTATGAATGCACCCGGGGACTCCCATCGCTTTTATGAGACACTCAACACGGCGAAAACTGAGACTGAGGCCATTCACCTCATCTCTACAATTTTCTTTAAGCTCTCTGCCGATCTGTTTTGCATTATCGGAACCGATGGCTATTTCAAGCGGGTTAATCCAGCATGGACTCATCTTTTAGGATGGACCCAGGAAGAATTGCTGGGGCGACCTTGGAACGAGTTTCTTCACCCTGACGATCAACACCTCAGCATCACCTTTGCCAATCCTCTCCACCCCTCCGATGTATCGATTAAAAATCGCTATCGGCACAAAAACGGCACTTATCGTTGGTTTGCCTGGAAAGCCTGTCACTATCCAGACAGCATCAGCTATGCGGTAGGGCGAGATATCACGGAACAGCAGGAGCTAGAAGCAGCCCTGCATCAAAGTGAGCGGCATTATCGGAATTTAGTTGAAACCTCTCGGGATTTAATTTGGTCCCTGGATCAGGAGGGCCGCTGGACTTTTGTCAATCGGGCGGCCCAAGAGATTTATGGGTATGCACCCCAGGAAATGCTAGGGCGATTCTTTTTCGAGTTTATGGACCCGGAACAAGGGGTCAAAGATCGGCAGATGTTCGATCGCCTGCAAGCGGGGGAGTCGGTGTTTCCCTACGAAACTCAACATCGTCGCCAAGATGGAACGCCGGTATTTTTGAGCTTCAATGCAGTCCTCATCCGGGATGAGTTGGGCAATATTTGTGGTATTACGGGGACTGCCACGGATATTACCCATCGCAGGCAGGCGGAATCGGCCCTACAAGAATCTCAACAAAAATTGGCGATTCATCTCCAGCAAACTCCCCTAGCGGCGATCGAGTGGAACTTAAAATTTGAAGTCAGCAACTGGAACCCCGCAGCGGAACGACTTTTTGGTTATACCCGGGAAGAAATCCTGGGGCATCATGCCTTAGAGTTGATTCCTGAGAAGGTTCAATGGGAAGTCAACGAAGAAGTTTTACAAGCCCTATTACATCAAGAAGGGGGGATTTATAGCACGAATGAGAATCAAACCAAAGACGGTCGGGTGATTATTTGTGAGTGGCACAATACGCCGTTAGTAGACTCCGAAGGTCAAATGATTGGGGTTGCCTCTCTCGTCCAGGATGTAACGGAAAAATTTGTTGCGATCCGGGCTTTAGAACAGAGTGAAGCGCGGTTTCAAAAGTTAGCGGATAATATTCCTGGATTAATTTATCAGTTAATCATTCATTACGATGGGTCGGTTTCTTTTCCCTTTTTATCCTCTGCTTGTTTGGACGTCCTAGAGGTAGAACCGGACTATATGAAGCAGCATCCCCAGATTTGGGGCGAGATGATTCATCCCGAGGACCGACCGAGTTATGATCGCTCCCTCGCGGCGAAGATCCAACCGATGGAACCCTGGCGATGGGAAGGCCGGTTTATCATGCAGTCGGGTACGCTAAAATGGCTACAATGTGTGGCCCGACCGGAACGCCAAGAGAATGGAGATATTCTCTGGGAAGGGGTGATGATTGACATTACCGATCGCAAGTTAGCGGAAGAAGCCGTCACTCAAAGCGAAGCAAAATGGCGATCGCTGATTCAAAATAGCTCGGATATGATTACCATCCTCGAACCCGATGGCACAATCCGCTATCATAGTCCCTCGGTTGAGCGCATTTTGGGTTACTATCCTGAAGAACTAATTGGTCATCAGGCCACCGGATTTATTCACCCCGATGATGTGCAAAAAGTGAGAGAGACCTATCAGATGCTCACCAACCATCCGGACTCAATTATCAACATTCAGTATCGGGTGCAGCGAGCAACGGGAGAGATTTTATATTTTGAATCAATTGGGCGCAATTTGGTGGCAGAACCCGCAGTGAACGGGTTAGTGTTTAACTCTCGGGACATTACGAATCATAAAATAGCCGAAGAGGCGCTGAATAATGCCAATACTCAACTGGAACGGCGAGTTAAACAGCGCACTTCTGAATTAAATACCAGTTTGGAACAGTTGCGTATAGAAATTATCGAAAAAGCCAATGTTGAAGCAGCTTTGCGTGAAAGTGAGCAACGGTTTCGGGCGATTTTTGAAGGGGCAGCCATCGGAATTGTTGTGCGGACGTTGGATTGGCATATTTTAGATAGCAATCCAGCATTTCAATCGATGTTAGGCTATTCCGCAGAGGAATTACAGGGAAAAATGTGCCTAGAACTCAGCGATCCGTTAGACCAAAAAATAGAACGGTTACTGGCGATTGAGATGGTTACAGGACAACGCCAGGGGTATCAAGTGGAGAAACGATATCGCTGTAAAAATGGGAGTCGGATTTGGGGTCGAGTGAGTGTTTCTTTGGTTTCTGGGAAAGGAGAAACACCGCAGTTTGCGATCGCGATGGTGGAAGATATCACCGCCCGTAAACAAGCGGAATCTGAATTAATTCTCACCCGCAAGGCGGTAGAAAGTTCCGGGGATGCGATCGCCATCAGCAATCGGTTTGGCTGTCATATCTATCAAAATTCCGCCTTTTCTCACCTGTATGAATATGAAACACCGGAACAATTAAATGCCGCCGGAGGACCTTTAGCCGTCTTTGCAGACCCAACTCTCGGAACCCAGGTGTTTGAAACCATTATGCAAGGGAACTCCTGGAGTGGGGAAGTCATCCATCGCACCTCTAGCGATCGCACGATTCCCGTCCTGTTGAGTGCTGATGCCATCAAGGACCCCAGCGGGACGATTGTTGGACTGATCTCGATTAGTACAGATATTTCCCAGCGCGTTCGCGCTGAACAAGACTTAAAAAAGGCACTCCATGCCGCAGAGGCAGCGAGTCGTTCTAAAAGTACCTTTTTGGCGAATATGAGTCATGAACTTCGCACTCCCCTCAATGCCATTATCGGTTATAGCGAAATTTTAGCTGAGGAAATGGAAGATGTGGGAGAACAACAGGCGATCGCTGACTTGACCAAAATTAGAACCGCTGGAAAACACCTGTTATCTTTAATTAACGATATCTTAGATATCTCTAAAATTGAAGCAGGACGGATGACTTTGTATCTCGAACCTTTTGATGTCACCCTCCTGATTTCTGAGGTCATCAGTACCGTTGAACCCTTAATCGTCAAAAATGGCAATCACTTAGAACTCAACTGTGATCCAGTGGTGGGAATGATGACAGGAGACTTAACCAAAGTGCGACAGATTTTATTCAATCTGTTGAGTAATGCGGCGAAATTTACCGAAAACGGGACGATCGCCTTAACTGTTACTCCCCGTGAAGCTAGGGAATGGGTTCGCGACCCTGTAACCCCAAACACTCTTGGGGAACAGACTCCGGGAATTGAGTTTCGCGTCACCGATACCGGCATCGGCATTTCCCCTGAACAACTCGAAAACATTTTTGAAGCCTTTAGTCAAGCGGATGCCTCCACCACTCGTAAGTATGGGGGAACGGGGTTAGGACTGGCAATTTCCCAACGCTTCTGCAAGATGATGGGGGGTGAAATTAAGGTAGAAAGTGAGGCGGAAAAAGGGTCTACTTTTACCTTGTGGTTGCCGATGAATCTGAATCAAACTACCGAAACCATACCAGAGTGAGACTCGTTATTTCCAGCCGATTTCTGCCTGTTCCAAAACGTAAGCAGCAACCGCTTCTATTTCTGGGATACTCAATCGGTCATTGTAGGCAGGCATCGGGTTTTTCCCCTGGGTAATCAACTGGGCGATCGCCTCTTGGGTATCCCGATGATTTTTAGCTAACGCTTTCAGTTGCAGGGTTTTTCCTCGGCGGATAATATTACCGCCATTGGCATGACAACCGGCACAATGAACCGTAAACAGTTGTGCCCCATCTCCCGTATTGTCTGCGATCGCTGGTGGTATTTCCATGAGGCTGATTGCCATGATTATTAACAGAATCAACACGCTGATTAATCGGTATTTCATCTTGGTTTTTGCTTTTACTTACTTCTGGATTAAATCGGTTTCTAATAAATTCCCTCGCCCAATTCGGAGTCGGGTCAATTGATAAATTTTTCCTAATTCAGGAGAGAGAAATAGTAAGGTGGGCTATGCCCACCTCTTTGATTTTCTCCCTGTATCTCCTCAAAATCAGGCGAGAGTCGGGTTGAGTGAGAAGGACTGAATTTATTTTGCCAAGTTACTGGCTAATTCACGCGCTGGGGTTGCCAGAGGTTGTGGCGGAACGCTCATCGCTTTCAACCAATTGAAATTAGAAATCATCGCCCCGGTTAAAGTTTCATGAATTTGATAGTTAACCCCGAACTCTTCACAAACTCCCATCAAAATCTTGGAAATTTCAGGATAATGAATGTGACAAATATGGGGATATAAATGATGAACAACTTGAAAATTTAATCCTCCCATATACCAAGTACAAAAAGGATTACTCGGTGCAAAATCAACCGTGGTGCGTACCTGAAAAATTGCCCATTCATCATCCACATGGTTCTGTTCTGGATTCGGCATAATAAATTCAGCCGTATCCATAACATGAGCCATCATAAATACCTCACAGATGATCGCTCCGTAGGTAAAATAAGTCAGAAGGAAACCGCCGATGACGGTTAACGGACTATATCCCACAGCCAGCGGAATACCGATAAACAGACCCAACCAAACCAACTTACCCCCTAACAAGGTTGCCAGAGTCATCGGGGAAGGAGTCGGAACCACATGGTCATGATATTTGCGCTTGAACAAAATAATTTGAACATCGCAAAACGACCAATATATCGGAATGAGGGGATAAATAAACCAAATAAACAAATGTTGGAATTTATGATACCATTTGTGAGGCATATCCGGGGACATTCTGACTAATCCATCCCCATGAATTTCAACATCATGGCCGAGAATATTGGTATAGGTATGATGGAGATAGTTGTGGCGGAACCTCCATAAATAGCTCGACAATCCAATCACATCGTAGGTTAATCCTAGACTTTTATTCAACCATTTATGATTGGAATAACCGCCGTGATTGGCATCATGTCCCACACAAAATGCAAAACCGGCTAATCCTGCGGCGAAAACCATACAGCCCAGAATTTTAAAGCCAATTCCAGCCGGACCAAACAGGGTAAAACTGTAAGCCCCAACCATCCACAAAATGAGAGTTAGGGTTTTTAGATACATTTGTGGACAATCCCGTTTGGGGATGTTTTCCGCCTGAAAATAGGCTTCAACTCGACTGTTGAGTTCTTTCCAGAACCCCTTATTTTTGGCAAACGTTACCTTAGATCCTGTCATGTTTAAGAGAAATTATCAGATTCGTTTTTGTATTCTAACCTATTTGCGCGGACCGAGACTGAGGATTTTTAACTCAGGGTGGGGAGGGTAATCCGCCATTTTAGAGGGGGACAAGACCCTGGAAGAGGCTATAGTTTAGGGGTTGAGGATTTCTGAATCAGGAGTGCGATCGCCCGTTCCCCGGCAAATCCCTTTTGATGCCACCCCAAACATTGCCCCAGGGTTAACGGCGGCGATATTCATCCCCACAATCGCCAATTAATTCCAACAAATTCCGGGCGCGATCGCAAACCCCCTCAATTTTTTGAATATCCGCTGCACTCAAGCTAAACTCAAACACCTTAGAATTCTCTTGAATATGTTCTGCTATGCCTAATCTTGTTCCCACAATCACACCGGCAACCGCTGGATTTTCCAGCACATATCGCACCGCAACATTGGCGATCGTCACTTGATATTGATGAGCAATTGCCTCCAGAGTTTCTAATAACTCTTGAAACAAACTCCAACTTCCCCAAGCCGATTGCATATTTTTATACTTATTCAAAGAAGCCGTATTTAAAACTCGGGAATTCGGTTCCGGCTGTCCTAAATACCCTTCAGAGAGCAATCCCCCACCTAAACTGCCATAGGCTAATAACTTAATCCCATGTTCCAAACAAAACGGCACCATCTGTTGTTGTGGACGGCGGTCTAAAATCGAAAATTGCACCTGATTGGAGACAATTTTAATCCCATTTTCGACAATAATTGCCAAATGTTTCGTATCAAAATTCGTCAGGGCTAAATGCTTAATTTTGCCCGCTGCCTGAAGATCTGCCATATACTTCAAGGCATCCAAATAATTGTTATCTTGATAATCCCACCAATGGAACTGCATCAAATCTAACGCATCCACCCCCATCCGCTGGCGGGAAATATCAATATTCTTCTCCACCAGTTGCCGAGTCATTTTACCCGGTCTGGGCACCCACTTTGTAAAGGCTTGAACCTTTGCCAGGGCGGCTTCCCCCCGTTTTTCAGCCAACTGGCGGCGAAATTCCCCAATGAAATCTTCTGCCGGACCATAATGATCGGCCAGGTCCCAAGTCGTAAATCCCGCATCCACATAGTCAAACATCGAGGCGATCGCCCGTTGAGGATGAATCGGTCCATGAGCACCGGACACCTGCCACATTCCATTTAAAACGCGGCAAATATTCAAATCCTCAGTCAATTGCAGTCGGCTTGATTCAGGTAGCGGCATTAAAGTAAACTCATCAAAGCATTGCTTCCCCTACAATAAATCAAAATCACCCTTCATTGGCCTGCATCATGAGTGCCGAACCTGCTGTCCTCGAAGCCAACCTCGCCTTTTATCGCGCCTTTCAGACTAAAGACATGGAAGCCATGAGCGAAATCTGGTCCAAAGGCATCAACACCCTCTGCATCCATCCCGGACGCAAACTCCTCAAAGGATGGGAAGAAATCCGCCCCTCCTGGCAACAAATCTTTAAAGTCACCAGCACCCTAGAAATTGAACTCCAAATTACCGCCAGCGATTCCCAGGGAAACTTCGCCTACATCGTCCTCATCGAAAAAGTCACGCAAACCAGCAGCGGACGAAAAAACCAATCCCTCTCCAGCGCCACTAATCTTTTTGAAAACATGGGGGGAAAATGGTATCTGATCCACCATCACGGCAGCCCTATCTTACGATAAAAAAAAAGAGTTAAACGAGTGAAACACCCCTCTAACTCTTCCTTCTGTGAAAATCTGTAAAATCTGTGGTTAAATTCTCAGACTAGAGTAGAGCAAGCAACGCCCGCCCTACCCATTCAGCAAGCCAGGGATTACATCATCCCCATGCCACCCATGCCGCCCATGCCACCCATGCCGCCCATGCCACCCATGCCGCCCATGCCGCCCATGTCA
>CBFGOM010000104.1:0-22764 GCA_965650385.1 uncultured Oscillatoriaceae bacterium | reverse complement strand
GGTCCGGGGGGAACTTGCGCGTGAGTACCGGAGAATTGGTGGTTCGGGATGGAGCAACCTTGGATGTGAGGAGTATTGGGAAAGGGAATGCCGGGACCTTAGAAATTGTTGCCGACTCGGTGCGAGTAGAGACTGGGGGGAGTTTGAATGCGGCAACGGTTTCCGGTGCCGGGGGTAACATTCAACTGCGATCGGACACCTTGCTCTTACGTCGGGGTGGGAATATCACCACCAATGCCGGGAATACCGATGGAGGGAACATTGCGATCGAGTCCCAAATTTTAACCGCCCTGGATAATAGTGATATTACCGCCAATGCCTTAGCGGGACGGGGCGGACGAGTCAGCATTGATGCGGAGGGGATCTTTGGGACCGAATTTCGAGAAGCAGACACCCCGCGCAGTGATATTACCGCCACCTCGGACCTAGGACCGGCGTTTAGCGGTACGGTGGAACTGAACACTCCAGATGCCGATTCCAGCTTAGGAGTTGTGCCACTGCAAGATAATTTTGTGAATGCGGATCAACTCATTGCTCAGGACTTCTGTGCTACTGGAGAAGTGAGTAGCTTTACCGTGACGGGACGAGGCGGATTGCCCGCCTCTCCTACAGACACTCTGAATCCGTCAGTTATTTTAGATGATTTGCGTGTGGTGCAGACTGAGGGAACCGCACTCCAGAGTTCATCCAATCTATCTGAGGAGATCCTGGGCGAGAAAATGCCTGAACCTAGTCCCCTGATAGAAGCTCAAGGCTGGAGTGTGACCCCTGGAGGCAGCATCGTTTTGGTGGCCCAAGCCCCTCAAGTGACCCCGCACAGTTCTTGGGTGAAGCAGCAGAATTGCCGGGATTAAAACGGAAATAATTTGCTAGAAAGAGCGCAGGAAATAGGTAGGATAGCCGGTTGAAAATGGATAAGAGATAAGGGCAAGGGTTCATTTTGTGCTACAACCCTGGTGGAGGGCGCGAATAACCCATGAGAGGAAACATCGCTCACTCTTTTCCTTTTAAAAAGGTTAAAATGAATGATTTATTTCAGCCGAGTCAATTATCATCCCTTGATCCGATTGTTTCCTAAGTCATTCTGTCTAAAGTCTCACCTTTTGATAACGGTTTCAAGAGTTCTAATCCTGTGGAGTGGGTTAGGAGGAGGCGCTGCCCAAGCCGAGGCACAAATCATTCCCGATGCCAGCCTGAATAACCCCTCCTTCGTGACTCCCGAGGGGACGATTTACCGAATTACGGGAGGCACAGAAATGGGCAGCAATCTATTCCATAGCTTCCAAGAATTTTCTCTGATGACGGGGAAGACGGCCTGGTTTGAAAATTCAGGGAGGGTAGAAAATATCCTCACCCGAATTACAGGAACAAACCGTTCCACAATTGATGGCATAATCCGCGCCAATGGCAGGGCAAATCTCTATTTACTCAATCCTAACGGGATTGTTTTTGGTCCCAATGCTGAATTAAATATTGGAGGTTCATTTTTTGCCAGTACCGCTGAGAGTATAGTCCTCGGGGATGGGGTTTTATTTAGTGCGATCAACCCAAAATCCTCGCCACTACTGACGGTCAACGTACCCGTGGGGTTACAATTTGGGCTAAATCCGGGAACTATTGTGGTGCAATCTCATGGGATGGAGAGGACGGGAGAAACTGGGGGATTGCAAGGGTCATCGGGGCAAACCGTGGGATTATTGGGGGGGAATGTGTTCCTAACGGGGGGACAAGTGCGATCGCCCGGGGGACGGATTGAAATTGGGAGTGTGGCAAGTAATAGCCGCCTCAGTTTAACCCCGACAGAACGGGGAATTCAAGCCGGATATGAAGCTGTACAGGGGTTTCAAGATATTCAACTCACCCAACAAAGTCGGATCAATACGAGTGGAGAGGGGGGCGGAACCATTCACCTGCAAGGACGGCAAATTACCATTTCAGAAGGGTCTCAGGTTTTGGCCGTGAATACGGGTTCGCCATCTGGGGGACCTATAAAAATTACAGGGACAGAGTTAGTCGCACTCACTGGCGCTGATCCTAATAATTTTAGTGCCATTGTGAGTGATAGTCAGGGCATGGGGACTGGGGGAGACTTGACGATCGCAACCGGGCAGTTTTTACTCCAAGGCACCGCCTTTTTATCCGCCAGTAGCTTTGGATCCGGTGCGGGCGGAAATCTCCGCATTGATACAGCCGATACCATCACTCTGATTGGGGTAGGATTTGGACCGTTAGAACAAGTGCTGGGGGGCGCATTAACGGCCCAATTGCAACCGAGCGATCGCATTGGCGGATTGTTTGCCGGAACCGTCGGCTTAGCCCCGGCGGGGAATATCACGTTAGAAGCAGGGAATGGGATTGGATTGTATAATGGGGCGATCGTCTTCAGTCCCACCTTTGGCACCGAATCTAGCGGGGAAATTCAGATGCGGGCCAACCAACGCATTGAGGCGATCGCGAGTGGAATTTTTTCCACAACTGCCCTTGGAAGTGCCGGATCAGCCGGTAATATTCAGATTGAAACGGCTCATCTGAGGATTCAAGACGGCAGCATCATTTCAAGTTCTACCTTGGGCAGTGGACCAGGTGCAGATATTACCATTAATGCCTCACAGGGAGTAGAAATCTCCCGGACCCTACCCCAGAACCTCCTCCCCACCGGCATTCTCAATAACACCGTATTTGGATCGGGGACCGGGGGAGATATTAAAATTACCACCGGACAGTTGAGCATTCGTGAGGGCGCATTAATTGTCACCAGTACCGGAACAGGTCCAAATGTCGGTTCCCTAGCGGCTGGTGGACCCGGAGGGAATATTCAGATAGAGGCAAGGGAATCGATAGAAATTGTGGGAGTTTCCGCCAATGGAGCAGTAACGAGTAGTATTGCTACCAGTACCTTTGGGGAACCTTCCTCCGGGGATCTCACGATTTCTACCGGACAGTTAACCCTAACGGATGGAGGAATCGTCTCTACCGGGACCTTTGGTTCTGGGAGTGGCGGAACCCTGACGGTGAATGCCACCGCAGGGATGGACATTTCTGGGAGATCCCCGATTACTGGACTACCAACAGGATTGGATTCTTCTTCAGGACGTGCAGATTTTGAAAATCAGGAGATCAATGGATCTGCCGGGGACCTCCGGATCAGTACGGGACGGTTACAGGTTCGGGATGGGGCGAATATTGATGTGAGGAGTTTGGGACCTGGGAATGCAGGGACTTTAGAAATTGTGGCGGAGTCCGTCCATCTGGATACGGGAGGGAGTTTGAATGCTACCACCGTTTCCGGTGCAGGGGGTAATATTCAACTGCGATCGCCGGATATCTTACTCTCAAATCGCAGTAACATCACCACCAACGCCGGGAATACCAATGGCGGAAATATGACCATTCAAACTCAAGTTCTGACTGCCTTGGGCAATAGTGATATAACCGCCAATGCTCTAGCGGGACGCGGTGGACGAGTTAGCATTGTTGCGGAAGGCATCTTCGGAACAGACTTTCGAGAGACTCCTACCAACCGGAGTGACATTACTGCCACCTCTGAACTGGGACCGGAGTTTAGCGGTTCGGTGGAACTGAATACCCCAGATACAGATTCGAGTTTAGGAATTGTGCCCTTGCAAGAGACTTTTGTCAATGCCGCCCAACTCATCGCCCAAAACTTCTGCGCCAAGGGTCAAGGGAGTCGCTTTACTGTTACAGGACGGGGGGGTTTGCCTGCTTCGCCGACTGAAACTCTCAATCCGTCAGTTATTTTAGATGATTTGCGCCTTGTTCCTGCGGCAGGAACGTTAGTTCAGGGTCGAGGTGGGCCAGAAGAGACCCTCACCTTGGAGAAAGTACCCGAGAAACCGCCTTTAGTGGAGGCGCAAGGCTGGCGGCTGGATCCAGGAGGGATAGTGGTTCTGGTCACTGATCCCCCTCAAATCAATCCTCACCGTTCCTGGGTGAGGTCCGGGGTGGATTGTCAGGAATCAGGAGATTAAACCGGTTAGGGAACTCTTGTCTGTGTCTTGGGGAGGGGAGAACTAACCCCTAAATCCCCTTCCCATTTCTGCGAAAGCCCTTTTTTCTTAAAAGAGGACCGTTGCAGAGGTCTCTTATGTATCAAAACCCTGAATTTTTTAAGAGGTGGGCGGATATTGTGAGGAATTATACAGAAGATCTATTTTATTTTTTCGGGTTCAAGACATCATCAAAATTAATTTCTAAAGGACATCCAAAAATGCAGAGAGTTCGGTTTGTTATTGTAGCGTTGTTGGGATTTAGTTTAAGCCTAAGTGTTCGAGTGGCCTGGGGGTTGAGTCCCCAGGGAGCATCCTCCATGAGTTTGAATGCTCAAGCGGTTAGTGAATTAGTAACTGAAGGAAAAACTCGCTATGAAGCGGGACAGTTTTCGGAGGCGGTGCAGTTTTGGGAACAGGCGGCGATCGCCTTTTCAGAACAAGGGAATCGGTTGGCTCAAGCTCAAGCGTTGAGCTTTTTATCATTAGCGTATCAGAGTTTAGGAGACTATCCCAAAGCGACGGAAGCGATCGCCTCTGCACAAGAAGCGATTGCCCAAGTTTCTGAAGGCGATCGGGGCGATCGTGAAACCGTCCGCGCCCAAATTCTCAATGCAGAAGGTCGTTTACAATTCTTCCGAGGAAATGCAACAGCCGCCTTAACTACCTGGCAAGAAGCCACTGTTGCCTATCGTCAAGCCCAAGACCCTACCGGGGAAATTCTCAGCCAAATTAATCAAGCCCGGGCGATGCAAGGATTAGGACTTTATCGCCGTGCTACCACGCTTTTAGAACAGGTGGAACAACAATTACAAAACCAGCCCGATCGCTCGATTCAAGCGGTAGGATTATTGAATCTCGGAGAGGTCCGGCGAGCCAGTGGAGCATTCCAGGAGTCCGAACGACTGTTACGCCAAGCCTTAAGTTTACAAAACAATCGAGCCTCGACGGAACAAACTTGGGGAATTTTATTAAGTTTAGGCAATACATTACGCGCCTTAAATAACACTGAAGAAGCGATTAATCTCTATCAAAAAGTGGGAGAAAATGCAAATAATTTTCCTCAAATTAAACTACAAGCGCAATTAAATCAACTCAGTTTATTGATTGAATTGGCGAATTGGGAAAAAGCCCGTCAACTGAGTGGGGAAATTTCTGAACCCCTTTCCCTCTTATCTATTTCTCGACCCGGGATTTATGCCCAAGTGAATTTTGCCAAAAATTTGATTTGCCTGGAACAGCAAAAAGCGAACTGCCTCGGACAGGAAGAAGAAAATCCCATTCCGGGGCAATTTCACACCGGGAAAACTATTCCTTTATTAGAAAAAGCCGTAATTGCGGCCCGGGAGATTACGGATCAACGGGCTGAGTCTTATGCCTTGGGAAATTTAGGGAGAATTTATGAAGAAATGGGCGATATTAATAGGGCCCAAGAGTATAGTGAAACCGCCTTAAATATTGCCCAAACAATTCAATCCTCGGATCTAGCCTATCAGTGGCAATGGCAATTAGGAAGACTACGGATTCAGAGTGGGGATCAACCGGGGGCGATCGCCGCTTATAGTGAAGCTGTGAATAGCTTACAATCCCTCCGAAGCGATTTGGTGGCGAGTGATCGTCAGGTACAGTTTTCTTTCCGCGATCGCGTCGAACCTCTCTATCGACAACTGGTGAGTTTATTGCTCGATCGCGCTAAAGAAGTAGAGCCCCAACCTGCCCAAAACTATCTCAAACAAGCTCGCGCTACCATTGAATCTTTACAACTAGCAGAATTGGATAACTATTTTAAAGATGCTTGTTTGGATGCGCAACCGGAACAAATTGATGAAGTAGACCCGAAAGCGGCTGCTCTTTATCCCATGATTTTGCCCGATCGCTTGGCGGTGATTGTCTCCATTTCCGGACAACCTCTTATCCAGTATGAAACCCGCCAACCTGCCGCCGAAATTGAAAAAACCCTAGAGCAATTCCAGCAATTTCTTAACCCCGCTTTTTCTAACCGGCAACGCTTACAATTGTCCCAAGAACTCTACAATTGGTTGATTCGACCCGCTGAAGCGTCCTTAGCAGAAAATGAAGTAGAAACCTTAGTGTTTGTCTTGGATGGATTTTTGAGAAATCTACCCATGTCCGCCCTCCATGATGGCGATCGCTATGTCATTGAACGCTATAATGTTGCCCTCACTCCGGGCTTACAACTCCTCGCCCCACGACCGTTAACGGGGGAAAAAATTCAAGTTCTTAGTGCTGGACTTACCGATGCAAGACAAGGTTTTAGTGCATTACCCGGGGTACAACTTGAACTAGAGCAGATTGGAGATTGGGTCCCGAATGCCAAAGTCTTGCTTGATCGCGAATTTACCGAATTGAACCTCGCCACTGCCATTGCTGCGGTGGATTTCCCCGTGATTCATTTAGCTACCCACGGTCAATTTAGCTCCGATTCTGAGCAAACTTTTATCTTGACTTGGGATGATAAAATTCGGGTTACTGAATTTGAAGAATTACTACAAACTCGGGAATTAGGGTTGACAAATCCCATTGAATTACTGGTGCTTAGTGCTTGTCAAACTGCGGCGGGAGATAAGCAAGCGGGTTTAGGATTAGCAGGGGTCGCCGTGCGATCGGGTGCGCGGTCTACCTTAGCCACCCTTTGGGCGGTCAATGACCAATCTACCGCCCTGTTAGTGACGGAATTTTACCGCAATTTGGTGGGAGTGGCAGCGGCCAATGAAATCACCCCATCTGCCCAACTGCCTATGAGCAAAGCTCAAGCCTTGCGTCAAAGTCAGTTAGCTTTATTACAAGACCCCAAATATGCGCATCCCTTTTATTGGGCACCCTTTGTCCTGGTGGGAAATTGGCTCTAATTCTAAATCCGGTTGTTAAACGTTGTTTTTATCTATTCGGGAGTGGGTGCATCTTGCTCCCATTGCATCAATTGCAGAGTGGAACTGCTGCAAGACTTGGGAGAGAATGGACTGAGAGCAATTGATAAATTGCCCTGACCTGTAGGGTGAAATCGAAAATATTGCTTAAGTTTTAAAATTCTCTGACCCAGAAAATTCAAGCCATCGGATTGTAAAAATTTGATGAACTGCCAACGAGAATCGGGAAGAAGACTACCTGAGTTCTGAAGTGTCGATTTCCGGCGTAAGCGCTTGCCTTCAAGGGGTTGAGTTGGATGGTCTAAGACTGTTGAACTCGCATTTTAACTTAGGGTCTAATCAAAATTTTGGCAAAGGGGGCGATCGCCTATAGACAGTGCTAATTTACCTTGTTATAGTAAGCGTATAAAAACCCATCGGGTGCTAAATTTGGGAGCCGAATCCATTAGGATTCATTCAGCCACTTCTTTCAGGGTTATTTGTACATAACCAGACAGGGCAAGCCAATCGAGTCCATAAATCAGCAAAAGTCTTCAGTTCTTCAGAACATGACCTGCGGATTAAGCCTAATTATTTTAGAGATCAGTGGGGTGCTGTGACCAGCAACCTTGACCCCTAAAATTGAGAAACCTTAGAGAGGCGCTGACCCTGAGTCCCCCCATCGAATCATTAAAAGGTAGCAAAATCATGGCCCGTAACAATTACCAGGGTTCCTGGGTACTCTGTTCTATCGCCCTATCTCTCAACTTAGCTTTTCTGGCCGCTTTACCGAGTCGCGCCCAAGTCTCATCTCCCTTGTCCGGTCCTCAACTCTTCGCCCGAGTGACCTTTGAGCCACCTACCCGGGAACGTCTGAATGATTCAGCCGGAGGTGCCTCTCGTCAAGGCGGATTCTGCCCCCAAGATGGGATGGCGGAAGGTCCTTCGTTGATGCCTATTTTGCCGGAAACCAAGGAAGGGTTGACGGTATCTGAGCGCCCCACGTTGTTCGTGTATGTTCCGGAAACGAAGGCGGAGCAAGGATATTTTATCCTCAAAGACCAAACTGAAGATTATTATTACCAAACCCAGGTCAACATTCCCCAGGAAGGAGGGATTGTCCGCCTCACCCTTCCGGAAAGTGCTCCGGCCCTAGAAGTGGGGACAACTTATCAGTGGTCCTTTGTGGTCGCCTGCGAACGTCCGGCGCGCGCAGATAGTCCCCGGGTTGAGGGGTGGTTACAGCGAGTGGAACCCACGGCAACGCTCACGAATTACCGGGGAGTAGACTCGATTGAGGCTGCCACTTCTTACGGAGCCGAGGGGATTTGGTATGATGCAGTCACGACCTTAGCGGAACTGCGCCGATCGCAACCCCAAACCTACAATCAAGAGTGGGTAGACTTTTTAAGCTCTGTAGGACTCGAAACCGTTGCTAACGAGCCGATTTTAGAACCCTAAGACCCCGGATGAACCCAGAGACTTCAACAGTCTTCGGGTAAGCAGGAGTTCCATAAAAACCCGGTTTTGTACAAAACCGGGTTTTTCAATTCCTTTAAAGTGCTCACAGCGGACCCGAAAAATTTCACATCCCGGCGATTAATTCCCAAACCGATTTTGTGACTCGGAATACCGGAATCTGTGAAACAGCGCAAGACATTCAGAAGATAGATCAGGAGACTGAAAACCTTGGGTTATCCTTAGAATGTATGTAAAGTGGGGGAGAAACTGGGGCATGATACCTAGATATCAAGACCTATTTTCTGTTGGCGGTCGAAATCAATCCTGGGTTCAGCGAAATCTATGTGCCACAAGCTCAGAGTGAGCTTACAACGAAAAGTATGGCAATGGCGTGCTCCATTAATTACGGCGCCTGTGGTAGCCGGGATTGCGATCGCAATCAACTCTCTCGGATGGCTCGAAACTCAGGAGCTCGGAATGCTTGATCGCTTTTTTCGCTGGCGTCCGAAAGAAGCACCAGAGGATCGCATTGTCATCGTCACCATTGATGAATCGGATATCCGAAAAGTGGGACAATGGCCCATGCCCGATCGCCAGTTAGCCCAATTAATTCAAAAAATCAAAGAACAAGAACCGGCGGCGATTGGGTTGGATCTGTATCGAGATCTTCCGGTGGAACCAGGACATCAAGAACTGGTGGAGGTGATCAAGTCCACGGAGAATCTGATCGGGGTGGAGAAAGTCATTGGTGCCCCCGTCGCTGCGCAACCCACCTTATCGGACTTAGAGCAGGTGGGGATTGCCGATGTGGTTTTAGATGATGATGGCAAAATCCGCCGAACTTTATTATCTCACAAAAACAAAGCCGACGAAACTCAACTGAGTTTTCCGGCAATCCTGAGCTTGCTCTATTTGGAAAAACAAGATGTTCACTTAGAAATGGTCGATCCGGAGCAAATGCATCTGAGATTGGGAAAAGCCTTATTTATCCCCTTTAGTCGCAATGATGGGGGGTATGTGCGCGCCAATGCCGGAGGATATCAGATGTTGCTCAATTACCGAGGGCCACTGAAACAGTTTGGACAAATTTCGATGACGGAGGTTTTAGAAAACCAGATTCCACCGGATCTGATGCGCGATCGCATTGTGCTAATTGGGGCGATCGCACCGAGTCTCAATGATTTTTTCTTCACCCCTTTTATCAGTGGATTTCACCGGAACCGCAATCTGTTAATCAACTCAGAACGAACCCCGGGAATTGTGATTCATGCCAACACCATCTCTCAGATGCTGAGTGGGGCTTTAGAAGGACGACCCTTTTTACAGGTATGGTCAAATGGGGTTGAAGTGGTGTGGATTATGGTATGGTCCGGAATCGGTGCGGCGATCGCATGGCGGTGGCGATCGAGTAGTGTGACAGAACAGAAAAGAATCTGGTCCCCTCTCCTGATTGTGAATGTTTTGTTTGGGGGATTCACTATCATTGCGGTGGGATTCCTCGCCTTTTTGTACAGTTGGTGGATTCCCGTGGTTACTCCCCTGGTTGCCTTAGTTGGGTCAGCCATTGTGGTTACAGACTATTACAGTCGCAAATTGCTCCGCGATCGCGATCGCAAACTTACGGAATTTTTAGAAGCAGTGCCCGTAGGAATTTCGATTGTCGATGCCCGAGGCCACTCCTATTTTATCAATAAAAAAGCGACAGAAATACTAGGAACCGGGGCGATCGTCTCTGAGCAAAATCATGGCAAAGAACCGCTTTATCACAACTATTTAGCCGGGACCGATCATCTTTATCCCCTCAGCAATCTACCCGTGAGCCGTGCCTTAAAAGGAGAATATGCCACAGCCAATGATATCGAAATTCGTCAAGGGGATAAAATCATTCCCATTGAAGCTTGGGGAACACCCATTTATGATGAAGAGGGGAATGTAGCTTTTGCAATTGTTGCTTTTCAAAATATTAGCGATCGCAAACAAGCTGAATCGGAAAGGCAAGCCTTTGTTCAAAAACTCTGTGAACTCAATGAAGACTTAGAACGCTCCTTAGATGCAGAAGAACGGTTAACTGAAGTTGCCGAACGGTTTGTCCCCAATCAATTTCTCTCCTTCTTAGGCTATGAAAGTCTTGTGGAAGTCAAAGTGGGCGATGCCGTCGAACAAGAAATGTCCGTCTTATTTTCCGATATTCGCAACTTCACGACCCTCTCCGAAAGCATGACTCCCGATGAAAACTTTAAATTTATCAATGGAGTTCTATCCCGTCTCGAACCCGCCATTATTGACAACAATGGGTTTATTGATAAATATATTGGCGATGCCATCATGGCTTTATTTGGGGGAGAAGCAGATAATGCAGTCAAAGCCGGGATTGCCATGTTAGAAAAATTAGCGGAATATAACACCACCCGAGGCCGTCCAGGACGGCCTCAAATTAAAATAGGTATTGGGATTAATACCGGGTCTTTAATGCTGGGAACAGTCGGGGGACAAAACAGAATTGATGGGACCGTAATTGGAGATGCAGTCAACTTAGCCTCCCGCATTGAAACCCTCACCAAATCTTATGGTGTTTCGTTATTAATTACCCAAGAAACATTTTTAAACTTAGAAAATCCCAATCAGTATCACATTCGCCTCATCGATCGGGTGACCGTCAAAGGTAAATCCCAAGAAGTCACTGTTTATGAAGTCTTTGATGCGGACTTGCCAGAGATTCGCGAAGGGAAGCTAAAAACCCGACCCGATTTTGAACAAGGGATTTTATTGTTTTATTTAAATCAATTTCGAGACGCTCAACTTGTATTTGAACGCTGTTTGTGTATCCATCCCGGAGATACTGTTGCTCAAATTTACCTCGATCGCTGTCTCCAAAAAGAGGCAGAAAGTCTCCTGGAAAATCCCGAACATTCGGAGAATCATTCGTGATTCTTCCTTCCAAATGCCAGTCCTGTAACTGTAAAAAATCCCGTTTCTGACCTAAGATTCTGCTTAGAAAACAACCCACTGAGAATAATAGGGAATCCGGTTGTCAAAGGTTTGTAAAAACCCCCAGGCTTAAGACTGGGGCTATAGGAACGAAGCCAGCGGGCGGGGCTAATATAGAAAAACGACTTTTGAACTCTGGAATTTGGGATAAAAACCTGCTTTCGGGTCCGGGGATAGGGTCCCGAGGTCCCAAGCCAGGTCGATCGCCCCCTGGGATCTGTCCGAAATCTCCACATCCCCCAAGCCACGCATTAAGATCAAAGCAGACTCCATCCCATCCGTGACTTCCATGCGTTTAACTCGGCTGTTAACCCTATTCGGCGGAATCATCCTCATTTTGGGGATGGTCCTGTGGCTGGTGAGTTCGATTTACCAGCTTTATGTGCAGATTAGCTTTACCGCCCCTCTGCTGGCAACTCTGTTGCTGTTGCTGGTGATTGCCCTACTGATCGTCCTGATTGGGGCGTTTATTTACTATCTACAATTGTTTGCTGGAGGTTCTTCGTCCCGTCGGGGTCGGGGGAAACGTCGGGTCAAAATTCCGGAACGCAAGTCAGAGGCGGCAGGACAAACCTTGCGAGTGGTCCGTCAGCAGGTCGATCGCATCCAAGATGAAGTGAGCAAAAAAGCCTTATTACAGCGATCGCGAGAATTAGAACAAAATCTCTCCCGAGGGAACATTCAAGTCGTGATTTTCGGGACCGGATCGGCGGGTAAAACGTCTTTGATTAATGCTTTGTTAGGACGGATGGTGGGACGAGTAGATGCACCAATGGGGACAACGGAGGTGGGAGAAACCTATCGATTGCAACTGCAAGGACTGGAACGGGAAATTGTGATTACAGATACCCCGGGAATTTTAGAGGCAGGAGTTGCGGGAACTGAACGGGAAAAATTGGCGCGATCGCTGGCAACGGAAGCGGATTTATTATTATTTGTGGTTGATAATGATTTAACGCGATCAGAACATCAACCCTTGGAAGTTTTAGCCCAAATTGGCAAACGCTCCATCGTGGTTTTAAATAAAATTGACCTCTATCCCGACGAAGAACGAGAATATATTTTAGCCAAACTTCGGGAACGAGTAACGGGATTTATTTCAGCAATGGATGTGGTGGCGATCGCTGCGAATCCTAAAGCGGTTCCTTTAGACAATGGCGGCGTTTTCCAAGCGGACCCGGATATCATGCCTTTAATTCGTCGCATGGCGGCCATTTTACGGGCAGAAGGGGAGGATTTAGTAGCGGATAATATTTTATTGCAATCCCAACGCCTGGGAGAAGAAGCCCGACGGTTAATTGATTCCCAGCGTCGTCGCCAAGCAGAAAAAGTCGTTGATCGCTTTCAATGGATTGGGGCGGGGGTAATTGCTTGTACTCCAGTCCCGGTGATAGATGTCCTTGCCACTGCCGCTGTGAATGCTCAAATGGTGGTAGAAATTGGCAAAATTTATGGCTGTGAAATTAATCTGGATCGTGGACGGGAATTAGCATTATCTTTGGGTAAAACTCTAGCAAGTTTAGGGATAGTTGAAGGGGCGATTAAGCTAGTTACGGCAGCCTTGCAGTTAAATTTAGGAACCTTTGTGGTGGGGAAAGCGATTCAAGGGGTAACAGCAGCTTATTTAACCCGAATTGCCGGAAAAAGTTTTATTGAATATTTCCGCCATGATCAAGATTGGGGAGATGGGGGAATTACAGAAGTGGTGCAACGACAATTTCAATTGACGAAAAAGGAAGAGTTTGTCAAGGTGTTTGTGAAAGATGCGATCGCCCGGGTAGTTGACCCGTTAAAAGAGGCATTTGAAGCTGAGGAAGATGACCGTTATGAGGATGAAGCAGAAGGGTATGAACAGGATTATGACCAGAATTATGACCGGGATTATGATAAAGTTCCGGTAATGCGGGATCGCCAAGACTATCCAGAACGCGCCCCATTGGTTCGTTATTTAGGAGATGAACCGGAGGATGATTGGCAAGTTGATCGCCGCCGGGATGATTGGTAAATGTGGGATGGCACATGGGTAATCAAATGATAGGAATCTGTCAGGATTCACCGTAGGCGATCGCCTTTAAGGGTGAGGCGTTTTGGACAAACCCAAGGAATGCAAAGGGAGGCGATTAAACATCCTAGCAACCCGGCGATCGCACTCAAGGACAAAGCAAGGCTAAAATCTGTCCAAGGTTCAGGGATTTGTAATTGATTCAGCGTTGTGGCGATCGTCGGGGATTCTTGGAGGGAAATCACCCAAGCGGGAGAGGAAGACGCAACTACAGCAGCCGTCCCAATTCCGGTCCCGGCAAGACAAGCAAAAGTTTGGAAATTGCGATCGCTTTGCACTTGGGAAATGTCCACAATAGAGGTAATCGTCTCACGCAGATGTTCTAGGATATTCAAATAGGGACGCAAACTAGCATAATCTTGTTCAATTTGCTTTTGATACTTAGCTTTGACAATGGCGCTAAATTCTTGTAAAAACTTGAAATCGTTACTCACTTGAAACACATTCCCTGCTTTTTTAGCAATGGATTGAACCGACTTTTCATAGTGATGTAAATTCAATTCAATTTCATGCTGTCTGACTTCAATTTGATTAATATTTTTAATAAAATCTGATAAGGCGACAGAATTATGATATAATGCTAACTTTAATTCCGGTAGTTCTAAATGATATAAGCCTTTAATTGAAGCAGAAATTTTATTAAACTCTTCCACCATTTGCTCCTTAAGGTCTCGACTTTCGCCATAAGCCCCAAGAATTTTGTTGCGGTAGCAAAATAACGCTTTCCATTCCTCATGAAATTCCGCCCCAGTTTCCATTGCTTTTTGGTTGGCATATAAAATCAACACTAAATGACTCCCGGCTGCCATTTTTTCCCAGCGTTGAGGGGAAGAACGCCAAAACTCAAAGACTGAACCGCCTAAAAATTGACCTTTTTCTTGATATTGCCATCCTTCATTAATTAAGGATTTGTAAATCGTATTGGCTAGAATTTCGCGATCGTCTTTCCCGGGATTGTCCACCCAACCGGATACCATCAACGTTTGCCCAAATTGACCCGGGAGATGACCGATTGTTGGCATTAAGGTCAATAAAACATCCAGGCATTGGACTAATTCATCCCCGGTAAACTTACCCTGAACCGATGCAGTCCAAGCGAATCCATAATTTTCATCGAGGGTAAAATGACGGAATGAGCCACGAATTAGGTGTTCTGGGTTTAACTTGCCCTCAAATTTCACGAGGGATTGATCTACGGGGGTGACTTCCAGAAAATCCAGAGGATTGAGGACCGATGGACGGGTGCGATCGCCCCTATAACCTTCCAGGGTTTGGGTAAATTTTTCTAATGGATTAACACTACAACATGGGGGGTAAGTTGCATCGTTAACCCATTCTTCTTGGAAATGATAAACAAATAGATCGAGGGTAGGACAAACTAAATTAATCATAACCGTTAAAGGCGTCAATTAAAGGCGTCAATTATGGATCATTACACCCAGAATGAGTCAGACAACATGACCGATCGATGCTTACCCTATAATCCGATGGAATGGATGGACGAAGGAAGTTAAAGGATGTTACCCTCACCGTGAGAGTTCAACCGGATCATCTTGCAATTACCCAGTTACCCGAGGGGGGAGAACTCGGTGAGAGTATCAACCCCGTCGGTTTTATTTTCCCCAAAATGGCGCTAACAGGTCTTTACCTTTCTCCCAAATTTGAGATATAAAGCCCTGAACTGGACCCTGTAACTCCGTCATCCCAATCCCAAAAATCAGCTGCAATCCTAACACGAATAGGGCAATCAAAATAGCCGTTTTAACTGTGGCTTTGAGGACGGTGACCAGCCAAGTAAAAATCAGCCAAGATACAATGATTGCCGCAATCAGAATGAGTAAATCAATTGACATTCACCGAAAATCAGGATAGGTTAATTACCTTGTTGGATTTGACGCGCAATAGCTTCTGAGCGTTGGGATAAAGCCATGTTCCCTTGAGCGCGGAACAGTTCTGCCGCCTGTTGAAAATCCGCGATCGCCTCTGTCGTTTTGCGCTGTAACAACTGCACCCCACCCCGATTATAATAGGCAGCCGCTTCAGCAGGATTTAGGCGCAACGCTTGATTAAAATCATCCATTGCTTTTTTATACTCTTCCTGGAACGCATACACCCCACCGCGACCAATATACGCCTCACCATAATTAGGATTTAGCCGTAAGGCCACATTATAATCTTCCAAAGCTGCATCGTAATTTTGCATCATTGAATGGGCGCTGGCGCGTCCAATATAAGCATCAATGTTATTCCCATTTAACCGTAACACTTGAGTATAATCCGCGATCGCCCCGGCTTGATCTCCTGTGCGTGACAGCAAATTCCCCCGACTCAGATAGGCTTCTGCACTATTGGGATTCAGGGCGATCGCCTGGGCGTAATCCTGAAGCGCCCCCTGCAAATCCCCCTGACTGGCTTTTTGCTGTGCCGAAGTCAGCCAATTTTGAGCATTATTTTGGGCGATCGCTCCTTGGGGTATCATTGTCCCCAAAGCCGGAGAAATTCCCCCTAAAACCGCGAGAAGTCCTAACAAAGCAAGGTTCGGATAAAGGTTCTTCATGGTTTACTTGGATTCCAGAAAAAAATGGCTACGCATAAGTTATGAGTTTACTCGGTGTTTTATCCTTTACCGGATTGAAAATCCAGCCCGCACCCAGAACGGGTGGGGCTTGTTCTTGGGGAAACTGGACTATCCAGCCGTTGCCGGAGTCACACCCTCCAAAGGCTTAACCCCAACGGTAAAAGATTTAGCCTCAGCTTTTAGGGTAACACTTGCTTCTAAAACCGCTTGTCTGGCCCAGCGATCAGCAGCGAGAATCTCCTCTAAACCGGGTTCGGCACAGTTATCCGGCTGATGGCGATCGCAGACCCGTTCAATCACCCGAGGAATATCCAAAAACGCTATTTTTTCATCTAAAAATAACTCAACGGCCTGCTCATTCGCTGCATTTAAAACCGCAGGCATTGACCCTCCAGAACGACCCGCAGCATAAGCCAATTTCATGCAGGGATACTTCTGATGATCCGGCGATCGGAAGGTCAAATCTCCCGCTTTCACTAAATCTAATCGTTCCCAATCTGTATAAATTCGCTCCGGCCAAGACAAGGCATAAAGCAAGGGCAACCGCATATCCGGCCAACCCAATTGGGCTAAAACTGACGTATCCTGTAACTCAATTAAAGAGTGAATAATACTCTGCGGATGAATCACAATATCAATATCATCATAATCCATTCCAAATAAATAGTGCGCCTCAATGACTTCCAATCCTTTATTCATTAAAGTGGCAGAATCAACGGTAATTTTGCGACCCATTGACCAGTTAGGATGCTTCAGTGCATCCGCCACTTTCACCGTTGCTAATTTCTCTACCGGCCAATCTCGGAAGGCCCCCCCAGAAGCGGTTAAAATAATCCGACGCAACCCCCCAGGCGGGACCCCTTGCAAACATTGAAAGATAGCCGAATGTTCCGAGTCTGCCGGGAGTAACTTGACCCCATGCTTTTCAATCAAGGGATTGACTACAGGTCCTCCCGCAATCAGGGTTTCTTTGTTTGCCAAGGCGATATCTTTACCCGCTTTGATCGCCGCGATCGTGGGAAGTAACCCCGCACAACCGACAATTCCCGTGACAACTGCTTCGGAATCTCCATAACGTGCCACTTCTACCACCCCCTGTTCTCCTGCCAGGAGGATGGGTTGCGGGTCTAAATCGGCGATCGCTGCTTTGAGTTCCGGCAGCTTGTCTTCCTGGCAGATAGCGACGATTTCTGGGCGAAACTGGCGAATTTGTTGCGCCAATAGTTCCACATTCCCTCTAGCTGCCAACCCCACAATCCGAAACCGATCAGGGTGGTGTTCCACAATATCTAACGTCTGAGTCCCGATTGAACCCGTGGATCCGAGGAGAGTAATCGCTTTCACAATCTTAATTTTTATGATTTTCTGCCCCTCCACTATAAATTCTTTAGTCTCCCTCTTAACAGGGTTGATCCCGGTTTTCCCTGCAAGGACCGCTGGGTCTTGGGTCTCTCTCAGCAGTTTTGCTCAGGATGAGTCTGAATCCGGGGAGGGAGTACAAAAAGTTCAATATTTTATCACAGCCCAGCTTTAAGTTATGTAAAATTCTCTGTAAAATCTTTAATTTTTGTCAAGAAATCATGAATTTTCGGTTTAAATCGTTTATGCTGTCACTACATCAGTCGTTCAGCCGACATCTTTAAGTCAAGAGGGTAAAGATACTTATCCTAAGAACATGAGTATTTTCTACCCTCTTTTACCCACCCTCAGTTAAGGGAATAGATGTGCTGTTGGGGCTAACTTTTTTAAAATTGATTAACCAGGAGTTGAGATTTATGACTCAGAAAAATGCAGCAGCCCTTTTCAAAGCCGTTAAACAAGATTTAGCACTTCAACAACAAATGCAAGCCGCTAAAAATCCAGCAGCTATCAGAAAATTGGCTGAAGAACGCGGTTATAGCTTCACTGAGGAAGAATTGAATCATGAAATTAGCCAATTATCCGAAGAAGAGTTATCCCGGATGATCAATCCGGGGATTGCGCCTCGGGAACACCTAATTCGCCGGTAAGATTTGATCAGTTTCCAGGATTAAGTAAAAACCCGACATTTTGTATAGAATGTCGGGTTTTACTTAACCGGCAATGGTTTGTTCTAAAGCCGATCGCAACTCTTCGGTTAACTCAGCGATCGCCGATCGCCGACTGCTTTTGTAGGAATCGTAGCGATCGCTCACCCAAATGGGTTCCCCGATGGTTAACTGAACCGACTGCTTGCCTAATTCCGGACGAGAAGAGGGACGTTCTCCCTTAATCCGTGCAATGGTATCCCACACCAAGAGGGTTGTCTCTGCAAACCGCTCAAAGGTGGGTTTTTCTCGCACATATTGTCCCGTCACTGCCACAAAACATTCCACCAATCTCATGTGCCACATTCGCAAATTGGCTTCTTCCGCCACGCGATCGGCGAGTCCTCTTTCCAAGGGAGACAACGCCTCAATGTTCTCGATATCTTCTCGATAAATTCGGTCCCATCCCGCTTGTTCTAACCGTCTGCATCGGTCAATTACCGTTCCTTTAGGCGGTAGCTTAAAATACTCTTCTGCCACCTGTAATGCCATATCGAGCAGTGCAGGAAGTCGCGTGGTTAAATCGTTAGGTTCTCCTGCGGTATCCGGTAAGGTGCGATGATAAAAGCGGCGATAAAAATCTTCCATTAACGACAATAAATGTTGTCCTAATCGAATTAATCGCGGGTAAAGTGCAGCGAGAGAAGGGGGAGAAACTTCAACCCGAGGTTCTCCAGGAATAGGGAGGGAAGACAAACCACAATCCAACTCCATTTTAGTTAATAAAGCCGCCACTGCATCCCATTCTTCTTTTTCATATTTATAGCGCATTCCAATGGGGAGAATGGCGACGCGATCGCCTCGATTCTCCTTCTGTAAATCCTCCATGCACCAAAAGGCTAATTGAGCAATCCCCGGTTCCAAAGGACTAATAATTTCATTATGCCCATTCGTCCCTCCTTCAGGAGAAGCAGCCAGGGGAAATTGACCTTTTGCAAACAATTCACGGGCCGATCGCAATCCCTGACGGTCTATTTTCCCTCGCACAATGGGAGTACCTCCGAGTTTAGGTAAGAGATATTCCAACCATTTTCCCGCCCATAACGGAATGCCGCGATCGTACATAAAATGAAAATGCACCGGAGAAGCAAGGGTCATATTTTTAGCCCATGCTAGTTGCGGAACTTCCTCCCAAATTAAGTGGGCAATAGGAAACGGGTCATAGGTACTCGGATGGCGAAAAGCCATCAAAAATCGGACTTTTTCCCCTTGAAACTGCTGATACAGATCCACCAACTGCTCAACATTTTCCGTGTGAATCTGTGTAATAGGAGTCCTGAATTTTCTCCATAAAGGCATCACAAGTTTTGCTACTTGTAACACTAATGGATTAAAAGCTGGGGGAATAAATTCTAAAGGCGGATGAGCGCCATCAATCGACTTAATCATGTGTTTAGAGACAATCTACAATCAGTATTCTGAAAATGACTCTGTTCATGAGTCACTACGAACGTTTTTGACAGGATTTTACCCGGATATACCCACCGGATTGGATGCGGGTTAAAGCCGAAGAGTATCGAATTTGCTATTAATCCCAGGACTCTAACTCTAGCCGCCAATTTTGGAGAAGGGTAACCAATTGTTCTCTGCGAGTTTCGACGGTTGCAGCAATCCAAATACAGCCAATCCCAACGACTAATCCAATGACCCATCGCAGAAATGAATAAAGCGCGTTGAGAATGATGAGTTGATAGGCGGCATTGAGTAAAAATGTGATAGTTCCTACATAGAGAAAGGCGCGGATTCTCAAGCTTAACCCGGCTACACCAATCAAGAAACTGACGATGCCTGAAATCAGCCAGTGATTGGTAATTAAGGAAGTCAAGCTCACACTGGCGATCGCCAAAATCCGGATCCAGTGACGGAGTTCTTTGCGATGGGAAGGTTGAAGCGTGGGCTCAACTTGGGCAAAGTATAAGACCGTGGCAGCCAGGGGAATTGTATAGGCGATCGGCTCCATGACGAGTGTTCTCACAAGCTCCAGCAGAATCACCCAATTGATGAGGATAGCACTCCAATAAGTCAACCGAATTTGACGATGGAAATAGCTGAGGTACACATAAAAAGCGGCGACAATTAATGCAGAAACTGACCAAACTTGATTGATGCCTCCGAAGAATCCCAACCCGGTGGCGGTAATCACCAATCCGGGGAGGAGTCGTGCCATCAACCGCCAGGGTCTCAAGGGCCATCCCCAACGGTCCCAGGGGAAAACATCTAAGAAGTACGCCGCAACACAGGCGATCGCACCTCCCCAGGCGATGAACATTTCCTGTAAATTGCTGGGAAGATATCCAAACACATAAAAGCCCACTGCTGTAGCTTCAACCATGCTGATATACACCCAAGTTTCAGCGGTTTGCACCGCTTCGCGGCGATCGCGCGGATCGGCTTCACCCTCTTTGAATTCCGGGAACCGACCTTGCAGGAGGGCATAATTGGTTAAAAACACCCCAGTTCCGACACCAATCAGGTCAATTGATCCTAGGGAACTGGCTTCGGTCAAACGTTCTGAGAACATGACGATCGCACTTAACCAGACAAAACTACTCAAACCCCAGTGAGTGTGAGCAAAAAATGCGACTTCCCGTTTTGTCAAATTTAGGTAATCGGTTAACCAATGTTCCAACCAGCGATAGTTATACACAATGGCTGCACCCAAGGTGGCAATGGCAATGAATTGAGCCGTATCAGGCAACCCAGCAATTTGATAATAGAGAAACTCATAAGCGGAAACAGAAATTCCAATTAAGGCTAAATAAACGAGGGGTTTAGCTTCACGGGTGCGGCGTCCAATGGTCAAAGCAATCACTACCAATGTTAAGGTAGTCAATCCAGTCCAACTGGTCACCGTTCCCCACCGTAATGCCTGTCCCAACACACCATAAATTAACGGAATCACCTCCCAACTGGTGCGAAGGGGTCTGCCAGTCCGACGAGTCCACCACTCACCAGCTAAGGCGGCAACCAATCCAAGAATTAGGTTTGCGATCGCCAAACTCATCAGCGATCGCCCAAAAAATATTAAGGTTTCAGCGGCGATTAATTCCACCGCCCAACCCAAGGCATAAAAGGTCCAAGCAGCCGGAGATAACCACATCCGATATGTGAGAGTTCCAGCGATTAAAACCGTGGCGATTAAAATCGGCACCGAGGAGTCTATCAATCCTCCAAAATACAAATTAGAGGCATGAGTAGAAACCGCCGTTAAGGTGAGACCGCCCAACGCGATCGCCCATCCTTGAGAAGCTTTTCCATAAATTTGAGCCAGGGAACTAGAACCCTGTCTCGTCACGGCATAACTGCCGCACAAGGCAGCCACGGCGATCGCACCCACCACAAACCAACCGTCTCCGGCAACAACAGGTAAACCAAATCCCCCCATGTTTAAGCACTGGGCCACCAAAGATAATCCAAACCCAATAGCGATCGCCGCCACGACTGTATATTGACATAACCGGGTATTGACCACCATCAACACCGTGGCGATTCCCAATCCCAAGAACAACGTTCCCGGAGTCAAAAATACTAAAAGCTGGGCCAGAATTAATGAGGTGATACTTAACCCCGTTGCCACCACACGACGATCGGGGGAAAAATGTGCGATCGCCGTTAATGCCAAGGGTGTCGCAAACCAGAGAATTCCCCAGTAGGAGGCATCAAGGGTAGATAACCCATCATAATTGCCCAACCAGAATACATAACTTAAACTCGCCAGAACTAAACCAACAGGCCAACAACTTTCAAGCCAAGCTGCAATCCGCAAATTCAATGCTAAATCGGGTTTAAATTCTAAGGTGAGAGAGAGCGCCCATTCTGCAAGTGCTAGAGCGAGTAAAATGAGTCCCCAACCCAAGATGGGTAAGCGGGGAAATCCCCAATGGATAAAGGAAAACAGCGCTAGTAATCCGCTCACATGACTCAAATAAACCAAAAAATTAAACGGCCCAAACTCTCCGGGACGGATGGGACGAGGTGGGGTGGGGCGCTGAGTTCGCCAGTTTAACCGGCGATCGGTTACCACCGCCAAGGTGAGGGTAGACGCTAATAAATTCAGCGATCGCATGGAAGAGGCAGGCAGACTCAACAGGGTGAGAATCACCCCAAATCCTAATGCCCAAATATCCCCGGCTTTGGCTGAAACTTTCGCCCCCTGCTCTAATTGAGCCGGTGTGCGACGATATAACCAGTCGGTTAGCCAGACAACAAAAAGTAGGTAGGGAAAGAAGGTTAAGCCCAGCAATGCCCAGGGACTTTGTTGTGCCTGAGCCAGTTGTGCCCCGGTGGCGATCGCGCTGCTGCGAACCGTTGGGGGAATAATATCGCGAATTAACCAATAGCCTTGTAAGGTGATGGTAAAAATTGCAATTGTATCAAACAAGTCGAAAAATCGCGGAAGACGACGACCCAACCACCATAAGGCTAGAACACTAATAGCGATCGCCTGCCAAGGTTGCTCTCCCACCGAAACCAACCAACCAGCAAACATCAACCATCCCCCCAGATACCCGAAGAGTTGAGGAGGCCGCGTGATCACGTCCCTGGGGAGAATTGCCACGCCCCCTTCAGAGAAAACCGGGGGTATAGGGTCTTTGGGTAGTTTTTTTGTGAGGTCCGATTCCAAGATAATCCAGCCAGCAATGGCGATCGCCAATCCTAACTGAGCGATCGGCACCCCTATACCAAAAATTGCTCGCCCGCCGAGAATGGCTAAGGCGTATGAAAACAGAAGAAT